>NZ_JBGCCT010000008.1:300000-401036 GCF_041260665.1 Catenulispora sp. GP43
CGGTGGTGGACCCGGCGCTGCGGGTGCGGGGGATCGAGGGGCTGCGGGTCGCCGACGCGTCGATCATGCCGAGCATCGTCGGCGGGAACACGAACGCGGCGGCGATGATGATCGGGGAGCACGCGGCGGGGTTGATGCTGGGGTGAGGGGCCGAAGAGCCGGGGGGCTGAGGGGCTGAGGAACTGACACCAGGGGAGAGACGGGCCCGGCTCGGCGGGATGCCGAGCCGGGCCTGTTGTTCTTCTGGCCTACCGCTTCCAGAACGGCGCGCGGCGGGGCTTGGCGGCCGGCTTCAGCGACTCCAGGAACGCGATGGCGCTGCCGCGGCGCTCGTCGACCGGCTTGTCGGAAGCGGTCAGAGTGGTGAGGAGTTCGGCGATCTCCTCGGCGTGTGTGCCCGGGGCGAGCTCTCGCAGCTCGGCGGCGAACTCGGCCAGCAGCTCCTCCTGGACCTCGGCGGTGTCGTTCTCGGCGGCGGTCAGGCGGGCGAGCCAGGTCGTCGCGAGGGTGCCGAGGTCGAGGGCCCCGGGGAACGCGACCTGGTCCAGCGTCATCTTCAGCGACTCCTCCGCGAAGGCGGGCTCCTTCGCCAAAGGCAGCGGCACCTGCCCCCTTGGGGGCGACGCCGGCATCGGCGCGCTGGGAGACGGCAGCGGGGCGCCGAAGCCGGGCGCGCCGCCGGGACCCGCCGGGCTCGCCATGGGCGCGGCGTGCCGGACGCGGATGGATCGGCTGGACACGACCAGATCGTCCAGATCGTCGCTGAGCGCCGAGGCCATGGACAGGCTCGCGTCCCAGCCGTCGGGAAGGTCGACCGGCTGCGTGACCTGCTTGAGGGTGCCGCCCTTGTTCACCACCCGGGTGTCGACCACCACGAAGGCGGTGAAGCGGGACAGCACACTGTGGTCCACCGAGGTCGCGACGATCGCCTGTTCGATCTCGGCCTGCCCGTCGTAGGTCGAGAGGTAGCGGTCCTCCAGGTCGCGGATGCGGCCGCGGGCCCAGAACTGCGCCAGGCCGGCGTCGGCGGCCTCGACGGCGGGCACGCGCGTGTTCCAGGCGGAACCGTCGGCAGCGGTGCCGGTGATGACGATGGTGGGGGAGCCGATGGTGGGGGAGTCGCTGGATTCGGCACCATCGCCGACCGCGGTCTCCGTCCCGCTGAACCGCCCCGCCACCACCAAAGGCGCCCCGACGAACAGATCCGGAAGCCGCGCCGGCGTCACCGAGTCCTGATCCACCACCAGGCCGCCGGCCCCGGCCAGCCGCAGTCCGGTCACCAGCGGCGTGCCGATGCGCCGGTGGATGGCGTCCATCGCCTCGTCCAGGCGGTCCTCGGACTCCACCAGCTCGCAGTGTCCGCCGCCGAGCGTGGCCAGCCGGCGCAGGAATCCGGCGTTGACCGCGCTGTCGATGCCGACCGTGTGGACCCGGATGTGCTTGAGCTTGCGGCCCAGGGACTTCAGCATCCCGTCCTCGTTGCCGACCTGGCCGTCGGTCACCAGGATCAGGACCCTGTCGCGATCCGTGCCGTCGCCGGTCAGCAGGTCGGCGGCCTGGTGCAGCGGCGTCTCCATCTCGGTGCCGCCGCGCGCGTCGACGGCGGCCAGGTGCTGCACGGCGCGGAAGCGGTGGCGGTCGGTGGCCTCGGACAGGCCGGAGGTGAGCCCGTCGGGGACGTCGATCTCGTCGTCGAAGGTCAGCACCGAGAACCGGTCGGCGGCGGTCAGCGTGTCGACGATGCGGGCCGCGGAGCGGCGGGCCGCCGCCATCTTCCAGCCGCTCATGCTGCCGGAGCGGTCCAGGACCAGCGCCACGTCGCGGGGCCGGACGGCGCCGGTCGGCTCGGGCGGCAGGACGGTCAGCAGGAACGTGCCGGCCGGACCCTGCTCGTCCCGGGCCACCGCCAGCGACGTCGCCGCCGCCGAACCGCCGTAGGCCAGGCGCAGCACGAAGTCGCGGTCGGCGCGCGCGCCCGGGTCCAGGCGCACCAGGTAGCGTCCGGCGTCGGGCTCCTCGACGCTCACCCCGTGCAGACTCGACGTCAGCCCGGTCAGCGGCAGCTCCACCGGGTCCACCGCCACCTCGATCGAGAGCCGCACCGGATTCGGGAAGCCGGGCAACAGGATCGGCGGGCTGATGCGGGAGGCGTCGGGCACCTGGTCGGTGTCGTCCGCGGTCCCGCTGCCCACCTGCTCGCCGGGCAGTCCGGCGCCGGGGACGTAGCGGGGCGCGACCACCAGCGGGAAGCGGAACGTGGCCTGGCCGTCCTCGTACGGCAGCCGGCCCGACAGCGTCGTGCGCACCACCACGCGCTCCCCGGGCATGATGTTGCCGACCCGCAGGGTGAACACCCCCGGCCGCTCCTCCTCGGCGATCGAGGCGCGCTTGCCCTCGGCGATCGCCGCGTCGTAGTCGGCGCGCGCCGCCTCCCGCTCCTTCACCACGCCCTCGACCACGCGGTCCGCGGCCTCCATCCGCAGCCGGGTCACCGCCGCGCGGTCCGGGAGCGGGAAGATGTACGTGGCCTCCAACGGCACGTCGTACGGGTTGCGGAAGCCCTGCGCGAGCTCGGTGCGCACCGCCAGCCCGGCCACGTGGGAGCGCACCTCGATCAGCTCCAGCGGGAGGTTCCCGCGCTCGGTCCGCAGCGCCCCGAGGCCGCCCTCGGGCTCGGGCCGCGGCGCTTCCTCGACGACCTCGACGACACCAGTGCGAACAGTCATATCGCTTCCCCCTCTAGGAGCAGTTGCAGGCGGTATCAGGCCTCGGCCAAGCCGAGTCGGTCCAGCAGGTCCAGCAGCGGCCGCGCCGCCTCGGCGATCGCGGCCCGTTCGGCGGCCTCCGGCGCGCGGCCGGACGGCAGGAGCAGGGTGACGCCGGAGCCCAGGCGGATGCCGTGGACGGGTGGTGCGACGTCGGTGGATGTGTTGGCGTTGGCGGATGTGGCGGTGTCGGTGGATGTGTTGGCGTTGGCGGATGTGGCGGTGTCGGTGGATGTGTTGGTGTCGGCGGATGTGACGGGCGAGCCTGATCCGGGTGCTGATCCCGCGGCCGCCGACGGCGCCGGGGACGTGACCCAGAACCGCTTCCTGGCCTCGGGCTCCGAGCTCGCCCCGGGGCTGGCGGGTGCCGGCTCGTCCGCCGCCTCCACCTGGGCCAGCAGCGCGTCCAGGTCGGCGGGCAGCATGGCGATCTCCTCGACCGCGGACTCATCCGCCCCGAGCAGCCGCTCCTGCACCGCCGCCACCGTCAGCCCGCTCGCCTGCAGCCGCTTGATCGCGACCAGCTGCGCCAGGTGCGACCGGTCGTACAGCGCGGTCCGGCCGCGCATCGCCGCCGGACGGCCGAGCAGGCCGATGGAGGTGTACCAGCGGATGGTCCGCACGTCGGGCACCTCCCTGATCCGGCCGTTGGGTTGGGTCGGTGACGCGTCCGTCAGCGCCGCCGCGGCCAGCCGTGCCAGCCGGTCGATGGTCCATGCCGCCGAGTCACCGTTCACGGGACCTATAGTGACACTGTCATATGACAGTGTCAACGTGTCGGGGGATCGTTGATCCGGCGGTAGGGCGCTGATACGGTCCCGCGTGTGGTCGTGAGTCCTCGGTACCGTGCGCCGGTGCTGCTTGCCGCCGCCGCTGTCGTCGCTGTCGTCGGCGCGGCGCTGGCCGCCGCCGGTCCTTTCGCGGCGCCGGCCTCGGCGGCCTCGGCGTCAGGGACGGCCGCGGTGCCGCCCCCGCCGAGCGTGGACGTCGCCTCCTACGTGCTCGTGGACTACGACACCGGCCAGATCCTCGCCGAGCAGGACCCGCACCGCACGCTGTACCCGGCCAGCACGCTCAAGGTCCTGACCGCCGACACCCTCATCCCGCGCCTGGACCCGTCCCGCCGGATCATCCCGCAGGCCGCCGACTTCGCCGCCGAGCCCGACGGCAGCGTGGTCGGCATGACCGCGGGCGTCACCTACACCGTGGCCGACCTGTGGCGCGCGACGTTCGTGGAGTCGGCCAACGACGCCGTCGCCGAACTGGCGCACCTGTCCGGGGGCCTGAACGCCACGGTCGCGGCGATGCGCCACGAAGCCCAGACCCTCGGCGCGCACGACACCACGGTCGTCGACGCGGACGGCTACGACCAGGACGGCCAGCTCACCAGCGCCTACGACCTGGCCCTGTTCGCCCGTGCGGGGCTGCGCCTGTCGGCCTTCCGCGGCTACTGCGACCTGAAGCAGACCACGTTCCCCGGGCCCAAGGGCACGACCCTCACGCTCACCAGCCACGACCCGATGGTCAAGGACTACCCGGGCATGATCGGCATCAAGGGCGGCCTGACCACCAAGGCCGGCCACACCTACGTCGGCGCCGCGACCAGGAACGGGCACACGGTCGTCGAGACCCTGATGCTCGGCGGCACGGACATCTTCGACCAGGCCTCGAAGTTGATGGACTGGGCTTTCCAGGCCGACGGGCAGGTCGCGCCGGTGGGGACGCTCGGGGGCGCTTCCGGTTCCGGGTCGAAGCCTTCGCCGACGCCCAGCCCCACACCCACACCCACGCCTTCGCCGACACCGTCACCCACTCCGACTCCGATGCCGACTCCGACTCCGGCGTCAGTGACAGCGTCGCCGACACTGTCAGATTCAGATACAGACAGCGGAACCGGCCAGACGCCCACCGCGCCGGGGACGGCCACCCTCCGGTATACGGGCTCGAACAACCCCATCGCCGCCGCACGATCGCAGCCCTCTGTGACACCCTGGAAGGGCGCGGCGTGGCTGGGCGCCGCGGCGGCCGTGGCCGCGATCGCCGTGCCGGTGGGCGCGCAGGGAGCCCACCGGCGCCGGAAGCGATAGGGCGAAAACCAACGGCGCCTGGCCCCGAAGGACCGGACGCCGCTGGACGCCAGACGCCGAACGTCAGAGGTTCGCGAGCGAACCCGCTACTTCCCGTTCGCGTTGAACCCGAACACGGCCTGTCCGGCGGTGTAGTACACCTTCCCGCCGCCGGCGGTCAGCGTGGACACGATCTGCCCGGCCATCAGCGAGTTCGAGTACGACCAGTTGCACTTGCCGGTCTTGGCGTCGACCGCGTACAGCGCCAGCTTGTAGTCGGCGACGTAGACCTGGCCGTCGCCGGTGGTGCAGGCGCCGTCGACCTGGAACTGGTCGGAGTCCGGCAGCGTGGACTGCCACAGCAGCTTGCCGTTGCTGCCGTCCACCGCGACCAGGTAGCTCTCCGCGGTCACATAGACCCGGCCGCTGCCGTCGGTGAAGGGGTGGTTGGCCAGGCTGCCGCCCGTGTCGATGCTGCCGAGCTGGGTCGCCCACTTGACCTGGCCGGTGGCCGGGTCCAGCGCGGTGAGCTTGGTGCCGCCGGCGATCAGCATGTTGTCAACGTAGGCGAAGGGGTCCGACCCGGCGCTGCCCATGGTCGCGCCCTTCTGGGTGACCTGCCAGACCTTGGTGCCGGTGGTGGCGTCCAGGCACGTGATCGTGGCGTCGGTGTCGGCGCTGGTGGAGTCGCGCGCGGTGAAGATGTACTTGCCCGACGGCGGCACGTGGATGGCGCCGATGTCGGCGTTGTTCTGCTTCCACACCATCTTGTGGGTGTTCTTGTCCACCGCGAACAGGCCGTCGCCCTGCACGTTGACGTTGGCCGTGACGATGATCAGGTTGCCGATGACGCCGGCCACGCCCTGCGCCTGCCAGTTGCGGTCGAACTGCGCCAGCTGCCACAGGACCTTGCCGGTCTGGATGTTGATCGCGAACAGCGGGTCGCCGCCGTTGGGGTCCAGACCGGTGGTGTAGACCGTGGTGCCGTCGGTGTCCATCGCGGTCAGGATGCCGATGGTGCCGCTGCCGCAGGCGATGTCGGGCCACTTGGTCTTGCCCTGGCTGTTCAGGCCGTGGGTGTTGTTCACGCCCTCCAGCAGCACCACGTCCTGGCCGATCGCGCTGGCGTAGATCTGGTCGTTGGTGGTCTGGTTCCAGGCCGGGTTCGCCTGCGGGGCGCCGCTCAGCGAGCCCGAAGGGGCGGAGTTCGGGTCCTGCAACGTCTGGTTGCCCTGGGTGGTCGGCACGCCGCCGGAGGAGGCGTTGGTGGGCCCGGGGGCGCCGCTGGTGCTCGACCCGTTGTTGACCGGCAGGGTGCCGCCGGTGGTGCTGCCGGCCTGCTTGTCGGAACCGCCGGTCAGGGCTATCGCGGCGCCGCCGCCGCCGAGGACCACCACGCCGCCGCCGATGACGCCGAACAGCGCGCGGCGGCTCAGCTTGCCGGCGCCGTTGGGGTTGGGGCCGGGGTACTGCTGCTGGGGGCCGGAGTTCGGGCCGGGGCCGGGGCCGTAGGGGCCGACGCCCATCATGCCGCTCTGCGCGGTCGGGGCGTAGGCCGGGGTGAAGGTGCCGTTGCCGTGCGGGGGAGTGCCGCCGCCCTTATAGGCCGGCGGGCCGTACGGCGGGGTGTTCGGGCCCACGTGCCCGGTCGGCCCGGAGGTGACGCCCATGTGCGTCATCACGCTGCTGGCCTGCACGATCGCGTCGGTGTAGTGCGGGGGCAGCCAGCCGCCGGCGGTCGGCGCAGGGGCGTTGGCGTCCAGGTATTCCAGGATCTGCTGCGTGGTGGGCCGGCGGGCCGGCTCCTTGTGCAGACACGCCGAGATCATGTCGCGCAGAGAGTCCGGGACACCGGTGATGTCCGGCTCCTGGCTCACCACGCGGTACAGCAGCGCCGGCGTCGGCCCGTCCCCGAACGGGCTGCGCGCGGTCGCGGCGTACACCAGGGTGGCGCCCAGGGAGAACATGTCGGTCTCCGGGCCCACGCGCACGCCCGAGGCCTGCTCCGGCGACATGAAGCCGGGCGAGCCCATCACGGTGCCGGCGGTGGTCAGCGCGGTGCCCTCGGTGGCGCGGGTGATGCCGAAGTCGATGACGTACGGGCCGTCCAGCGCCAGCAGCACGTTGGCCGGCTTCAGGTCGCGGTGGATGATCCCGGCGCGGTGGACCGCGGTGATGGCCTCGGCCAGACCCGCGGTCAGGGTGCGGAGAGCGGGCTCGGGCAGGGCGCCGAAGCGGCTGACCGCGTCGCCCAGCGAGATGCCGGCGATGAACGCGGTGGCGAACCAGGGAATGGGCGCTTCGGTGTCGGAGTCCACGACCGCCGCGGTGAACGCGCCGGAGACGGACTTCGCGGCCTCGATCTCGTTGCGGAAGCGCTGACGGAACTGTGCGTCGTCGGCCAGTTCGGGCCGCACCGCCTTGACCGCCACCGTACGGCCGCCGGTCGAGCGGCCGAGATACACCTTCCCCATGCCGCCGCTGCCGAGCACGCCGAGAATGGCATATGGACCGATGCGTGTCGGATCCCCCGATTCCAGCGGTTGCATTCGCTGACCCCCATCAAGAACTCGTTAGTCGACTGCCCGAACCGGGACAGCAGGATAGGGCTTCCGCCTGGAAGGATTCACCCCAGCCCCCGCACAAACCGTAGCTTGTTTTCGTGATAGAGCGTCAACGTATTGCAGAAGTGCCTATAGGGAACGCGGCCTCAGCCTGTTGTCAGTCTGGCGCCCCGGGTGCTGACGCGGTGTCAAGGCCCGGACACCAGGTCACGGGCGGGTCGGGGAGCCGCGGGTAACGGTTTGGGATCGTTTCCGGCCACGGCCGTCCGTGGTCGGTCGCGTCCGGGGGATTCGCCGGTGTTCACCCGGTTTCGCCCACCGCGGCCGGTCCGGGCCGGTCCGAGCGCGGCCGAGTCGGGCCCAGCCGGGGCCGAGCAGGCCGTAGATCGGACGTAGACGCCGGCTGTGGCAGGCTGGGCAAACCGTTCGCCCCCTGGAAGGAACACGATGGCCACCCGGCGTCACCCCGCCCTGCCGAGGCTCGCGCTCGCCGCCGCCCTCGGCGCCACCGCGCTGGCCACCACCGCCGCCGTCACCGAGCACCCCACCTCGCGTACGGCGGCCGGCTCGCACACCGCCTCCGGCTTCCCCAGCAGCTACGGCGATGTCAAGGACTGGAACACGATGGTGCCGGAGGGCGATCACCCGGCCCAGTCCTGAGCGGCGCGGTACGACGGCCGCCCCGGTGGACACGGCCCACCGGGGTCCTCCCGGGGCGGTCGCGGGCGGCGCATCGCTGTCGACAGCAGCGGTGAGGCCCGCATCGTGGCGGGCGGTGGCGTGCTGTCGAGAGCTGTCGAGGACTGTCGGACCGCGTCAGTCCTGAGCCGCGTCAGTCCTGAGGCGCGTCCAACTCCGCGAGCAGCGCCCGCACCGCGCGCTGGTCCGGGACGCGGCCGTCGGCCTCGAACTCGGCCAGCGCGGCGTGCGCGTGGTCGCGGGCCGATTCGTCGGCGCCGAGCGTGTGCAGCGCCTTGGCCAGCTGGAAGCGGGCGCGGGCGGCACGGTCCAGGGCGCCCAGGGTGCTCCAGTCGGCCGCGGCCGTCTGGAAACGCTCCGCCGCCTCGGCCGGGCGGTCCAGCGCCGCCAGCGCCAGCCCGCTGACATACCGGGTCTGCGCCGCCGAGGCCGCGTCGCCGCGCTCGTGCGCCGAGGCGAGCAGGCCCTCGCAGTCGGCGAGCACTTCGGCGGCGCGGCCGGCGCGCAGGCGGGAAACCGCCATGTTCAACAGCGAGCTCGCCTCGCCGCTGCGGTGCCCGAGGGCCCGGGCCAGCGCCACCGCCTCGCCGAACAGGCCCGCGGCCTCGTCGTACGCGCCGCGGCCGTGCGCGATCACGCCCAGGTCGTTCAGCACCTGGCGGGCGATCACCGGGTCCTCGGCCAGGGTGCACAGCTCCAGCGCCCAGCGGCCGTGCTGCGAGGCCTCGTCCGGCCGGCCCGCCGCCAGCGCCGTGTTCCCGGCCAGGAACCAGGCCCGGCCCTGGGCGCGCACGTCCCCGGCACGCTTGGCGGCGCGCGCCAGGTCCTGCACCGCCGTCCGGGTCCGGCGCCCCCACGGCCCCGGTCCGAACGGGCTCAGCGCTATCAGCAGGTTGATGGCGGCGGGGACCAGGTTCCGGTACTCCCCGGTCAGCGGGCCCTCGGCCAGCGCCTCGGCCGCGATCCGGGCCGTCAGCTCCGCGGCCGTGGCCGCCTCGCCGCGGGCCCAGGCCTGCGCGGCTGCCGGGGAGTCGACCTGGAACTCCCCGACGCCCTGCGGCGCCAGCGTCTCGCGGATCGGGTCCCCGGGCACCACCGCCTCGAACGCCGCGCACGCCCCGGCCAGCAGGAAGCGCAGCAGGCACGAGCGCGCCCGCAGCGCTTCGGCCGCCGCGCGCCCGGGATCCCCGGCCGCGCCGTGCGCGAAGTCCCGCAGCAGGCTGTGATGCCGGTAGCGGTGTTCGGCCGGCGATTCCAGCATCGCCACGTCGACCAGCGATTCCAGCACCGCCTCGGCCTCGGCCACCGGGAGCTCCAGTACGGCCGCCGCGGCGCCCAGCCCGATCTCCGCCGCCTCGACCGCGCCCAGCAGCCGGAACGCCCGCGCCTGCGCGGCGGTGAGCTGCTGGTATCCGACCTCGAAGGCCGGGGCCACCGCCAGCTCGCCGATGCGCAGCTCGCGCAGCCGGGACCGCTCGTCGGCCAGCCGCCCGGCCAGCGAGGCCACGGTCCAGGCCGGCCGCGCGGCCAGGCGCGCGGCCACGATCCGCACCGCCAGCGGCAGCCGCCCGCAGGCGGTGACCAGCGCCCGGGCCGCCTCGGGCTCGGCCTGCGGACGCTCGGGGCCGGCGACCCGGGCCAGCAGGCCCAGCGCCTCGGCGTCGTCGAACACGTCCAGCCACACCTGCGCCGACTTCGGCAGCGCGACCAGCCGGGCCCGGCTGGTCACCAGCACCGCGCAGCCGCCGGCCCCCGGAAGCAGCGGCCTGACCTGCGCGGCGTTGGCCGCGTCGTCGAGCACGATCAGCAGCCGCCGGCCGTCGAGCACGGTGCGGAACAACGACGCGCGCGCCGCGGTGCCCTCCGGGATCTGCTCGGCCGGCACCCCGAGCGCGTGCAGGAAGTCCTCCAGCACGGCCTGCGGCGGGACCGGCGAGGCGCCGGTGCCGCGCAGGTCGGCGAAGAGCTGGCCGTCGGGGAAGGCGGGGCGGGCGCGGTGCGCGACGTGCAGCGCCAGGGTGCTCTTGCCGACGCCGCCCATCCCGGCCACGGCCAGCACCGTCGGGGCGGCGCCGTTGCCGCCGGCGCCGTCGGCCAGTTCCGCGCCGAGCCGTTCGGCCAGCGGGCCGCGGCCGACGAAGTCCGGTTCGGCCGGGGGCAGCTGCGCCGGACGCGGGACGCTCGGTTCGGCCGGGGCCGGGGCCGGCCCGGTCGCGAGCCCGGTGGAGAGCCCGGCCGGAAGCACAGCGGATCCCGTGGATCCAGCGGCTCCCACAGCTCCCGCAGCTCCCGCGGCTCCCGGCGGCCGGATCGCCGAGGCCGCCGACCCTGATATGCCCGATATCCCGGCTATCCCGGCTATCCCGGCTATCCCCGCTATCGTCGCTGTCCCCGGTGCGCCATGCGGCCCCGGCATCCCGCCGGCCAGCACCTCGGCGTGCACCGCCCGCAGCTCCGCGCCCGGCTCCACCCCGAGCTCGTCGATCAGCAGCCGCCGCGCCGCGGTGAACGCAGCCAGTGCGTCGGCCTGCCGCCCGGACTGCGACAGCGCGCGCATCAGCAGCGCGTACAACCGCTCGCGCAGCGGGTGCTCATCGCTGAGCGCCCGCAGCTCCGGCACGCACGAGGCCCCGCGTCCCAGCTCCACGTCCAGCGCGATCCGCCGCTCCACCAGGCTCAGCCGCAGCTCGGCGAAGCGCCGCCGCTGCCGTTCGGCGAACGGGCCCGGCACCCCGGCCAGCGGCACCCCGGTCCACAGGTCCACGGCGCGGCGGAGCAGCTCCCGGGCCTGCTCCGGCGCGCCGGCCGCGCCGGCCTTGTCCGCCTCGGCGGCCCAGCGCTCGGCCTGTTCGGCGTCGACCGGCGGGCTGTCCTCGGACCGGCCGGGCCACTCGGGCCACTCCGTCCATTCGGTCCACTCCGGCGCCGCGGGACGGGCGAGCCCGTTCGGCGCGGCGAGCGCGGAGCCAGTGCCGGCTCCGGCTCCGGCTCCGGCTCCATGATCGTGAGCCAGCCCGATCGAGGGCAGGGCCAGGCGATAGCCGCCGGCCAGCGAGACCAGCACCTCGGAGGCGGCGCCGTCGGCGGCGTTCGGATCCAGCACCCGCCGCCAGCGCCACGCGTACGTCCGCAGGATCGAGCGCGCCCGGCTCGGCGGCTGGTCGCCCCACAGGGCGTCGATCAGCTCCGCCGAACTCGCGGTCCGCCCCGGCAGCAGCAACAGCGCGGCCAGCATGGCCTGCTGCTGCGGGCTGCCCGTGGCCAGTTCCTCATCGCCGCGACAGCCCCGCAGCGGGCCCAGGACCTGAAACCGGATCGCGTTCACGTTCTGACAGATCCCTGTACTTCTCTTGGTGCCCCGCCCGGAGCTGGTTTTGATCAGCGAATACAGCTCAGGCTAAGAGGGTCGGCCCGGCGCGGGCAAGAGACAGTGATCATCAAGGTCGGCCAGGTGCACCGGACCTCTCAAGCGCTTGTCACTCCGGTGGGCCCGGGGGCCCAGTGTGCCGCGGCGCGCCCGGCGCCACCGGCAGGACCACTGGCAGGACCATCGGCAGGACCACCGGCGCGGCCATCGGCGCGGACTCGGCCGCCTCGGCCGGCGCGGGTTCGTCGTCGAGCACCGGGCGCAGCAGCTCGGTGTACCGGTCCAGGGCGGCGAACAGCACCCGCAGCGGTACGTCCGGGCGCACCGCGCGGTCGATGAGCTCTTCGAGCTCGGCCCGGCCCATGGCGGCGATGGCCGCTTCCCTGATCTCCACGCATGGCAAACGCCGCGTGACCGTGTGCGTTACGCGCCGTTCCGCGGTTTGTTCGGCGCGACAAACGCCGGTCGCCCCGGGTTGTGGCACACACCAGCGATTAGCCCGAAAGCGTGGCGCGCTCAGCTCGAGCGCGCCCCAGCCTGCGGCACTGTGTAAGGCGCCTGTTGTTCCCACTCACGGATTGTCCGATAGTCGCACTCGATCTCCGCCGGGTCCGCAGAGCTCAGATAGACGAAGCCCGGCGCCGTACCCAGGTCGTGGGTCACCGGCAGCTCCATCCCCGCCCCCGCCACCGGCGCCACCGCGATCGCCGAGGGCAGCGCCTCCAGGAAGCCGGCCCAGCGCGCCGACGGTACGACCGTCCCGGCGTGCCGGTTGATCAGCGAGACGTAGCGGATCGGGTCCGGCCAGGGCTCCGGGAGCCGGCCGGCCCGGCGCAGCGCCTCGCCGGGGCGCAGGATGCTCTCGGCGAGCAGGCCGGCGTGCGAATAGCCGAGGAACTTCTCCGCGACCCAGGGCAGCACCCCGCCGCCGAGCCGCGCACCGGGGTCGATCAGCACCGGGCCGCGGGCGGTCAGGACCACCTCGCTGTGCGCGGCGCCGTGCCGGATGCCCAGCGCGTCCAGGGAACGCAGGACGTAGTCGTGGACCGCCCGGACTTGCGGCGAGTCCAGATCGGCGGGTTCCTCGAAGTCGAACAGCGGGGCGCCGTGCGGGGTGCGGGACTTCGTGTAGCGCCAGGTCTCGGCGATCAGGTGCATGCCGTCGATCGAGACTGTGTTCACGTAGTACTCGGGACCGGCCAGCGCCTCCTGCACCACAACGCTCTGGTTCGCGCTGCCGAAGACGTTCGCGCCGGCCAGGACCGCGCGGCACGCGTCGCGGACCTGCTCGGCAGTCGTACAGAAGCGGACGTGGTCCGATCCGGCGCTGTCCACCGGCTTCACCACCACCCCGGCCGGAACCTGAGCCCGCACCGAGGCGAACCACGCCACAGCCTCCTGCGCCGAGGTCACCGCGGTGCCCAGCGGCGCGTCCATACCGACTTCGCGCAGCCGCGCGGCCATCCGCTGTTTGTGCCGGCGCGCGCCGGCCAGGTCCGGGACGTTGCCCGGCAGCCCGGTCAGCGCCGTCAGCGCGTCGGCGGTGCCGACCCCGGACTCGTTGCCGGCCACGATCCAGTCCACGCCGAGTTCGGCCAGCCGGGTCGCCAGGCGGCCGGTGTCCCGGTCGTGGCCCAGGTCCAGGTCGTAGTCCTCGGGGCGGAATGTCGCCTCCAAGTAGGCGTTCACCATCGGCCGGCTCTTCACGTGGACGCACTCGGCGCCCCGGTCGGTCAGCTCCCGGGTCAGCCAACGGCCGCTGCCGAAGCCGTCGACGACCGCTACTCGCAGGCTCATGCCATCCCCCTCGCCGCTTCGGCCACGCGCTCGGCGCGGATCGCCTTTTGTCTGCCCGGGGAGAATGCCGGGTCGGCCTCGATGTGCCGCATCGCCGAGAACGGCAATGTGCAGATAGAGAAGTCGGCGCGGAAGGCGCGGCGGTCGGTACCGGTGCGGGTGTGGACCGTCACTGAATCAGGATCCTGGTTTTGGTGGAAGGCCGCCGGGAGCTGGTCCATGCCGCCGACGACGGTCAGGACCCCGTAGCGTTCGATCGCGGCCTCGGACAATCCCTCGGCCTTCAGGAAACCGCGGGTGGAATAGGAATTGTATTTCTGCGCGATCTCCTCGAGGGCGCCGATGCCGATCTCGGCCAGACGGTCGCGCACTTCCTCGGTGGTCTCCGCCCACAGGTCGTCGTTGGAGCGGCCGCGCTCGTGGCGGGCCAGCGGGAACACGTGGACCAGGTTCCGCGGCGGCCGGGTCACGAGGTGGCTCCGTCGGGGAGGTGGGCGTTCGAGGGGCTGTTCGCCTTCTGGCGATCGGGAGTGGCATCGGCAGCGGGTCGCGTTTCGCCGAGCCCTGAGGCCCGCTCGCTGAACCCTGAGATCCGCTCGCCGACCGCGCTCACGGCCCCGAGCGCCGCGCAGATCGCCACACCGGTGAGGATCGCGGCGCCGGCGGAGACGTGGTCGACCAGCACCGCCGCCACAGCCGCGGTGATGGAGTAGCCGATGCCCTGGATCGAGTACATGAGCGAGTAGGCGGCGGTCTGCGCCTCGTCGGGCAGCGCCGAGCGCAGGCTCAGGCCGCGGGTGATCATCACCACCGGCTGCAGGCACCCGGCCAGGAGGAACCCGGCGACGATGCCCGGCAGGTCCGGCACCAGCGCCTCGACCGAGACCGCGCCGGCGGTCGCGGCCAGGAACAGCATGCTGTGCCGCCGTGCCGAGCCGGGCCAGGTGCGCAGGCCGTACAGGAACGAGCCGAGCGTGGACAGCGCGCCGAAGGCCACCAGCAGCACGCCGGCCAGGCCGACGGCCGCGTGCCGGGACTGCAAAAGCGGCGGCAGATCGAGCTCGGCGACGGCGCTGAGCGACATCGCGGCGGCGGCGGTGACGTAGATCGGCCAGCCGGAGACCAGGACCCGCGCCGCCGGACGCCTCGGCCGCGACTCCTCCGCATCGGGACGCAGCGCCCTGAGACCGAGCGCGGCCAGCGCGGCCCCGGCCATCGACGCCGCGCACAGACCCAGCGGCGCCCGCGCCGAGACCCGCAACGCCAGCAGCACCACCACACCGGGCGCGGCCATCCAGATCAGCTCGGTCAGGACGGAGTCGGCACTGAGCGCCTCGGGCAGATCGGCCTCGGCGACGCTGCCGGTGAGCACGCTGCGCAGCGCCCCGGGCGCCACCGCCGGAGCGGCCCCGGCCACGAACGCCCCGATGCCGAGCACCGCGGTCGGCGCGTGCGGATCGGCGAACACCACCCCGAACCCGACGGCCCCGACGGCGATCCCCGCCACCAGGTTCAGCCGCATCCGGTGCGGCGGCAGCAGCGTCCCCAGCAACCCGGAACCCACCACCTCGCCGACCACGTACACCGCCGCGAGCGTCCCGCCCTCGGTGTACCCGCCGGCCGAACCGCGGCCGAGGAACACCATCGCCATGGCAGCCATCGCCACCGGCAGCCGCACCAGCGTGGAGGCCACAACCCACCCGAGCAGCCGCGGAGTCAGGACCATGCGATAGCTCATGACGCGCCCACCCCGCCCCGGTCGACGAGCCGCCGGTAGCCGGCGTGGACACCTGCCAGCGCCTGGTCCAGGACGCGCAGGCCGTCGGGGCTCAGGACGGACTCGGGGTGGAACTGGCAGGTCCACAGGCCTGGGCGGCGCAGGGCGTAGACCTCGCCGGTGGCCGGGTCGCCGCTGATCGCCACCTCCGCCTCGCGCTGGGCTGCCGGCTTCGATATCGGGGCGAGTGCGTCGCCGGCGCTGAATCCGATCAGTCTGTCCCGAGCCTGGAACGTGTCCAGGTCGCGGTATGCCGCGAAGGAGTTATAGAACCCGACCCGCACCGTCTCCCCGAACACCTCGATCCGCCGCTGCGACCCCTGCCGGGGCCGGGGCAGCGGCCGCACCGGCAGGCCGAGCCGCAGCGCCACCACCTGGTGCCCCAGACACAGCCCGAGCAGCGGTTTGCCGGCGGCGAGCAGCCGCTCGGCCAGCCCGGCCAGGCGCAGCATCTTCGGGTCGTCGTCGCGGCGGGGGTCGCCGGGGCCGGGGCCGAGGACCACCAGGTCGGCGGCGTCCAGGTCCAGGGGCTCGTCGAACCGGCTGACCGTCGCCGACAGGCCCAGGGCGCGCAGCTGGTGCGCCAGCATCGCGGTGAAGGAGTCCTCGGCGTCGATGATCGTCGCGCGCAGGCCGGTCGGGGACGGGGCCGGGCGGGCGGCCCCGGCCAGCCAGAACGTCGCCAGTCCGTCGTTGCGGCGGGCCAGCGACCGGCGGATCGCCGGGTCCGTGCCCAACTCCACCACGGCCTCGGCGTGGCCCGCCGCGCCGCGCCTGGCGCCCGAGCGCAGCGCCGCCAGCAGGCCGGCCGCCTTGCCGACGGTCTCGGCGGCCTCGGCGTCGGGGTCGGAGTGCCGGACCACCGTCGAGCCGACCGTCAGGGACAGCACGCCGGCGCGCGTGATCCGCGCCGTGCGGATCAGGATCGAGGAGTCCAGCGTCGGCCGGCCCGCCTTGTCCGCGCCGAACAGCGCCACCACGCCGCCGTAGTACCCGCGGCCCTGCTTCTCGCGGCGGGCGATCACGCGGAACGCGCTCGCCAGCGGGCTGCCGGTCACGGCCGGGGAGAACAGGGTCCGCCGGAGCACCTCGCGGGTCGGCAGGGTGGTCGCGCCCTCGATCAGGTACTCGGTGTGTGCCAGGTGCCCCATCGGCTTCAGGAACGGGCCGAGCGCGCGGCCGCCGCCGTCGCAGACCTCGGCCATCATCTTCAGCTCCTCCTCCAGGACCATGGCCAGTTCCTCGGTCTCCTTGCGGTCGTCCAGGAACGCCGCCACCGCCTGCCGGTCCGGGCCCGCGGGGCCGAACACGTGCGTGCCGCTGATCGGGTTCATCACCGCCACGCCGTCGTCCACCGACACCTGCCGCTCCGGGCTGGCGCCGACGAACGTGTCCTCGCCCAGGTGCACCAGGAACGTCCAGTACGCGCCGGTCTCGGAGGTCAGCAGGTTCCGGAACAGCGCCGCAGCTTTAACCCGCGAGTAGTCCTGCACGCAGGCCACATACGTGCGCGGCACGACGAAGTTCGACCCCTCACCCCGGCCGATCTCCTGGTCCTGCACGAGCCGCACGCACTTGCTGTAGTCCTCGTCGCTGACGTCGAACCCGACCTCGTCGAGCCGGATGTCCGCCGCCGGCAGCGCCGCGATGACCGCGTCCCGGTCGATCGCCTCCGCGTGCCGCACCCGCAGCGCCACCAGCTCCGCGCCGTCGTCGGCGACCGCGAACCCGCGCTCGGCGATCTGCCGGAACGGGATCACGGCCAGCAGATCGTGGCGCGCGCCATCGCCATCGCTGTCGCCGGCCGCGCAGGCGCCGGGCGTCGAGGGCAAGACCAGCAAGGTCTTGGCGCCCACCAGGTCGCCGGTCAGCAGCTCCACCTTCGCCCCGCCGTCGCTGTGGCGCTCGGGCCGGTACAGCAGCGCGAACGGCGGCGCGTCAGGCCTCAGACAATCCCTCAGGCAATCGCTCAGGCGATCCGTCGGCGCGCTCATCGGGCCGCCTCCGCGAGCGCTCGCAGTAACCGGTCCGTGGTGGGCGTGGCCGCACAGGACTCGGCCGCCATCGCCAGCGCCAGACGGTGCTTCTCGGCGCTGAAATCGGCGACGGCGTCGGCGGCCAGGAACGCCTGCACGTCCCGGCTGAAGGCGTCCACGCAGCTGGTCAGGCACCCGATGTGGGCGAAGACCCCGCACACGATCAGCTGGTCGCGCCCGGTCTGCCAGAGCACGTCGGCCAGCGGCGTGCGGTGGAAGGCGCTGTAGCGCCACTTCGTCAGGACCCGGTCGCCGGGCTTCGGCGCGAGCTCGGGCACGATCGCGCGGTCGGCCTCCACGGCGCCCATGCCCGGGCCCCACAGCTCGGCCAGCAGCCCGCGCTGGCGCGGGCTCATCGCCCCGGGCTGCGCGGTGTAGACCACGGGGACCCCCAGATCCGCACACGCCTCGCGCAGCCGGACGGCGTTCCTCAGCACCGTCTCCAGCGGCTCCCGCCCGGCCGGGAAGAACCGCAGGAAGTACTCCTGCATGTCATGGATCAACAACACGGCACGGCCCGGATCGGCGCTCCACGCGGCGCGTTGCACGGGCAGCTCGCTCTCGGTGGGTACCGGATAGGGCTCGATGGGATCGATTCCGGACGCGGTCACTCGCTGATCCCCCTCCGACGCGACCCGGGGTGCGCCAGTGGTCTGTCAGTGGTCTGCCAATGGTCTGGACCACCTGCACCCTTCTTCCGTCTCAGGACTCTAAGGAAGATCGCAGGGCCCTCACACCCACCCGTTCGGGTAGGTGATCAAGCACTGCCCACCCGGAGCGGGCGCGGCGCCGTGCCTACCCCAACGGGCAGTTGTCGGCCGCCGCCGCGTTGGCGAGGCTGATGCTCATGAGTCAGCTCATCATCGGCAACCAGCTCACCGAGGAGACCGCCGAGGGCGAAGGCGCCCTGCCGTCGGAGTACCGGCGGTTCCTGTCCGTGATCTCGCACCGCATGGTGTGGTTCGCACAGGACGGTGATGTTCTGGTCCTGCCGTCGCGCCCCGGCGAGGGGTTCCTGGCATACGTTCGGCGGGTCAACGGATTGGCGGAGGGCGAGCCGCTCATCGTGGTCCCGCAGCCGGGCCGCCAGGGTGCGGAGCTGCTCTATGACGACCGGCTCGCCGCCCCGGAGTTCGTGGCGGGTCTCCGGACGCTGATCGCAGAGCGGGGGGTGGACCGGGTCTTCCCGTTCCACCTCGGCGCGGCGGTCCTCCGCCTGGCCCGGGAAACCGGGCTGGACGGGCCGTTCGGCGGGGTGGCGTTCCTCGCTGAGCGAGGCGGCGAGCTGGTCAACAGTAAGGCGGCGTTCCGGGCGGTCGCCGCCGGGAACGCCGTCCCGATCCCCGACGGCAAGGTCTGCGTCGAGCCGGCCGAGGCCGAGGAGTTCGCATGGCCGCTGCTGGCCGGCGGGCAGTCCGTGATCGTCAAGCAGGACCTGCACGGCGGCGGCTACGGCAACGAGCTCCTGGTGCCCGCCGAGGGCGTGACCGGCGTCGGGGCCACCAACACCGTCGTGGTCCCGGACCGGGCCGCACTGGCCGCGCACCTGGTCCGCTCCTGGCCGCGCTACTCCTACGGCGGCTCCCGGCCGGTCGTCGTCGAGCACTACATCCACGACTGCGGCCAGCTCTACATCGAGTTCCGCGTGACCGCCGAGGCCGTCTCGGTCCTGGACTACGGCCAGGTGCGGATGGAACCGATCATGCACGGCCTGGTGCTGCCGCCGCCACCAGAGGAGGTGCCGGACCTGGCGGAGTTCGTCGCCGGGGCCACCCGCGTCGCGCAGGCGCTGCGCGCCGTCGGCTACCGCGGCTACGCCGGCCTGGACGCGATCGTCACCCCGGCCGGGCGCGTGCTGTTCAACGAGGTCAACGGCCGGGTCGCCGGATCCACCCACCTCGACGCCCTCGCCCGCCGCGCGGTCGGCGAGGACTACCTGACCGCCAGGGTCCTGATCTCCCGTAATCGGGTGCCCTGGCCTTCCTTCACCGAGGCCGAGGCCCTGCTGGACAAGCACGGCCTGGCCTTCGACCCGGATGAGCGCACCGGGATCCTGCTGCCCGGCGACGACGACGCCCCGGACGGCCCGACCGGCCAGTTCCTGGTCGTCGGCCGGGACCACGGGCACGCCGGCGAGCTGGAGCGGCGCGCCCTGGCCGCCTTCGGCCTGGACGGTGGCCCGGACGGTGCCCTGAACGGCGCCCTGAACGGCGCTCCGGACGGCGCCCCGAACGAAACAGAGGTCTGACATGCGCGCGGACGGACTGGCCGGCCGGACGGCCCTGGTCACCGGAGGGGGCTCGGGCATCGGCCGGGCCGTGGCGGTCGCGCTGGCCGCCGCCGGAGCCCGGGTGATCGTGGCCGGCCGGACCGCCGCGACGCTGGAGCGGACCGTTGAGCTGGCCGACGAGGCGACCGCTGTGTGGGGCGGCGAGTCGCTTGTGGGCGGCCAAACCTGGGCGCCGGTCGTGCCGGCCGGCGCCCAGGCACACATCGCGGACGTCACCGACGCCGGCGCCGTGCGGGCGCTGTTCGCCGCGATCGAGCACGAGCACGGCCGGCTGGACATCGCGGTGAACAACGCCGGCCGGCCCGCCTGGGGCCCGGTCGAGCAGACCCCGCGCGCCGAATGGGACGCCGTGCTCGGCGTGAACCTCACCGGCGTGTGGCTGTGCCTGCAGCAGGAGATCGACCTCATGCGCCGCGGCGGCGGGGGAGCGGTGGTCAACGTGGTCTCCCGCATCGGCATCCCGATGCGCGAGGAGAACCAGGGCGTGTACGCGGCCAGCAAGGCCGCGCTGAGCATCCTGACCCGGACCGCGGCCCGCGAGTGCGCCGGCGCCGGCATCCGGATCAACGCCGTCAGCCCCGGCCCCACCGACACCGCGATGGCCCGGTGGGAGGCCGAGAGCCCGGCCGAACGCGACGCGCGCGTGGCCCGCACCGTCCCGATCGGCCGGCTGGCCGACCCCGCCGAGATCGCCGCCGCCGTGCGCTGGCTGGTCTCCGACGAGGCCTCCTACGTCGTCGGCCACGACCTGGTGGTCGACGGAGGGCTGAGCGCCTGAGGGCGGCTCGGCCGACCCCTCATCCGACAAGGAGATAGCCGATGCTCATCCTGTCGTTCAAGGAAGGCCATGACGGTGCCGTGGCGGCGCTCGACGACGGCCGTCTGCTGTTCTCGCTGGAGGCGGAGAAGGACAACTTCCCCCGCTTCGACCGCCTGACCGCCGAGGTCGTGGCGCGGGCCCTGGACCGGTTGCCCCGGCCCCCGGACGTGGTCGCGGTAGGCGGCTGGGTCAAAGGGTTCTTCACCACCGAGCCCAAGGCGCTGACCGGCTACTTCGGCGTCGGCCCGGGCTCGGTGAGCGATGGGCGGGGCCGCTTCGCCGGGTTCGACGTGCGCCGCTTCTCCTCCACCCACGAGCGCTCTCACATCATGTCCTCATACGGCATGGCGCCGATCATCGAGGGAGAGCCCTGTTACGCCCTGGTCTGGGAGGGCAACATCGGGTCCTTCTACCGTGTGGACTCCTCCGGCCGGATCGAGCACCTCAAGCACGTGATGACCGACCCGGGCAGCAAGTACGCCTTCCCTTTTGCCGTCGCCGACCCGGCGTTCCGGGCCAGCGCTGGTACCGGCACTGGTACCGGCACCAGCACCAGCACCAGCACCAGCACCAGCACCAGCACCGGCACCGTGCGGCTGCACGACGCCGGCAAGGTGATGGCGCTGACCGGCTTCGCCGAGAAGGGCCCGGCCACCGAGGCCGAGCAGGACGTCATCGACTTCATCCTGGCCCAGGAGGCGCTGGTCCACGAGGTGTCCAAGGACGATCCGCGCCTGGCCCGATGGCGCGACGTCGGCGTGAGCGCACAGGGCTTCAAGAACCTGGCCGCCCGCCACTCCGAGGCCATCTTCGACCGCTTCCACGACTGGGCCGCGGCCCACCTGCGCGAGGGCCTGCCGCTGCTGATCTCCGGGGGCTGCGGCCTGAACTGCGAGTGGAATCGGCGCTGGGCCGAGTCCGGACTGTTCTCGCAGGTCTTCGTACCGCCGGTGCCGAACGACAGCGGCTCGGCGCTGGGCACGGCCATCGACGCCCAGCACCACTACACCGGCGTGGCCGCGATCGACTGGGACGTCCACGCCGGCCTGGAGTTCGTCCAGGACACCGCCTTCGACCCGGCGCGCTACCACACGCGCGACCTGGACCCGGCCGAGGTGGCCGCGTTCCTGGCCGAGGGCACCGTCATCGCCTGGGTGCAGGGCCGCTGGGAGATGGGCCCGCGGGCGCTGGGCCACCGCTCGCTGCTGGCGGCGCCGTTCGACGCGGGCATGACCCAGCGCCTGAACCGGATCAAGAAGCGCGAGCCGTACCGGCCGATCGCCCCGGTGGTGCTGGAGTCCGAGGCGCACCGGTGGTTCCGCGGCTCGATCCCGGATCCGTACATGCTCTATTTCAGCGAGGTGACCACACCGGAACTGGCGGCCGTCACCCACGTCGACGGCACGGCGCGGACCCAGACGGTGAACCGGCACCAGAACCCCGAACTGGCCGCGCTGCTGGCCGCGTTCGGCGAGCGCACCGGATTCAGCGTGCTGTGCAACACCTCCCTGAACTTCTCCGGGCGCGGCTTCATCAACCGCACCTCCGACCTGATCGCCTACGGCGAGCGGCACGGGCTCGACGGCTACGTCGTCGGCGGCTCGTTCATCACCAAGCGGGGGTCGTGATGGGGGTCGACGCGATGGCCGCCGGCGCCGCCCTGACCGAGCGGCACGGCGAGCTCCAGGGCCGCCCTGAGCAGTTCGAGCTGCTGGGCCGCACCTGGTCCCTGCTTCCCGGGGTGTTCGCCCCGGTGCACACCGCCTCCACCGAACTGTTCTCCACCTGGCTGCCGTACCCGGTCGGCGGGGCGTTCCTGGAGATCGGCTCGGGCGCCGGGGTCACCGCGGTGAGCGCCGCGCTGGCCGGCTGCGCGCACGTCACCGCCGTGGACATCGCCACGGCCGCCGTGGCGAACACGCAGGCGAACGCGCGGCGCCACGGGGTGGCCGACAGGGTCAGGGTCCTGCGAAGCGACCTGTTCGACGCGCTGGACGGCGACCAGCGCTACGACGTCATCTACTGGAACTCCAACGTGATCGACGCCCCGGAGGAGTTCGAGTACCTGGACGAGCTGCAATGGGCCTTCTTCGACCGCGGGTACGCCGCGCACAGCAGGTTCCTGAGCCAGGGCCCGAAGCTGCTGGCCCCCGGCGGCCGGATGTTCCTGGGCTTCAACACGCTGGGCAACAAGGAACGGCTGCGCGTCATGGCCGACGGGCTCGGGCTGGAGCTGGCCACCTACCGCCGCCGGCCCGGCGCGGTCGGGGCGATCTCCGTGGAGCTCAGCCTGCTGGAGATCCTGCCGGCCTGCTGACCGGTGCTGACTCGTGCTAGCTCGGCGCGCCCGAGGCCAGCACGAACCGGGCGATCTCCACGCGCGAGCCGATCCCCAGCTTGCGGAAGATGTTCCGCAGGTGGAACTTCACCGTCTCCGGCGAGCACCGGATCCGCTTGGCGATCTGCTGGTTGGTCAGGCCCTGCACCACCAGCCGGGCCACGGTCTGCTCGCGGCGGCTGAGGGCCGACCACTCCTCGGCCGCCGCGGGGTCGTGCGTGGGCTGCGGCGTGCTCTGGGACCCGGAGGCAGCAGAGGCAGCAGAGGCTCCGGAAGCCCCGGACGCGGCGTCCCGGTCCTCGGCGCGCGCGTCCTCCTGCTCCGGCAGCGCCGAGTCCAGCCGCAGATCCAGCCGCTCGTTCAGCTCCGCCCACAGCGTCATGTACTTCTCGGACGTGGCGGTGTCGCCCTGCGCGAGCGCGACCCCGGCCAGGTTGCGGTAGGCCGCGGCCTCGATCTCCTGCCATCCCGAGCCCAGGCCGAGCTCGACCGCGCGCTGATAGTTGTCCTCGGCCTCGCCCAGCCGGTTCGCGGCGAAGCAGGCCATGCCCAGGCTCAGGTGCATCGCGGCCTGCGCGCGCAGGTTCCGCTCGTGGCGCGCGGCGGCCATCCCGATGTCGGCCATGCGCGTCCATTCGCGCAGCCGGCGGCGCTGGTGGTAGTAGCCGCGCAGGGCGTCCGGGATGATCCAGCACACCGCCGGATCGCCGGAACGGCGGTGGTGCCGGACCAGCGCCAGCAGGTTGTGGCGTTCGGCGTCCAGCCAGGCCAGCGCCGCCTCGCGGTGCGCCGGGGCGGCGTCCTGCGGGCCGGCGGTGGTCGTGTAGCGGCCGTTGCGGGCGGGCGACCGGGCAGCAGCCCCTAATCCGCCGGCGGCATTGGCATCAGCATCGGCTACGGCATTGGCATCAGCATCGGCTACGGCATCGGCCTCGGGATGAGCCCCACCCTCGGAAGCCGGCAGCCGCACCAGGCACGGGTTCACCAGATCCGCGGCGTCCCGCAGCCGGGACAGCACCCACCGCAGGTGCCCGGCCTCGGCGGCGTGCACCGCCTCGGGGGTCTCGTCGGCGGCGAGCCGGTCGGCGGCGAACAGCCGGGCCAGCGAGTGCAGGCTGTAGCGGCCGGTCTCGGCCTCGGGACGGACCACGCTGCGGTCGGCCATCCGGTCCAGCGCCTCCTGCGCCTCCTCCCGGGTGATCCCCGCGACCTGCGCCGCGGCCTCCGGGCAGAAGTCGAACCCGCGCAGCAGCGCCAGCCGCCGGAACACCTTGCGGTCCCCGGTCTCCAGCGCGTCGTAGGACGAGGTCAGCACGCCGTGCACGGTGATGTCGCCGGCGGTGAGCCGTTTGAGCCGGCGGCGCTCGTCGCGCAGCTGGTCGCAGAGGTCGTCGACGCTCATCTGGGGCCGCGACAGCAGCCGCGCGGCGGCGATGCGGATCGCCAGCGGCAGGTACCCGCACAGCGCCAGCAGCCCGTCCACATCCTCGGTGCCGGTCCAGCGCGCGCCCAGCACCCGGGCCAGCATCGCCGCGGCCTCGGCCTCCGGCATCGGCCCCAGGCGCAGCGGCAGCGCCCCGGCCAGCCCGCCGAGCCAGTTGCGGCTGGTGACCACCGCCAGGGTGTCCGGGCCGGCCGGCAGCAGCGGGCGCACCTGCGCCTCGTCGGCGGCGTCGTCCAGGACCACCAGGGTCCGCCGGCCGGCCAGCGTGGTGCGGAACATGCCGACCAGCTCGGTCTGGTCGGCCGGCAGCGGACCGGTGGCGCCCAGGGCGCGCAGGAACCGGCGCAGCACGTCCGGCACCGGGGTCGGCGCGCCGGTGTAGCCGCCGAGGTCGGCGTACAGGTGCGCGTCCGGGAAGGAGTCGCCGGCCAGCCGCGCGGCGCGCACCGCCAAAGCGGTCTTGCCGGTCCCGCCCGCACCGGTCACCACGAACAGCTGGCTGGCGTGCGGGGCGGTTTTGGAGGTGCACAGCGTGTTCGGATCGGTGAGCGCGGCCAGCTCGCTGAGCCGGCCGGTGAAGTCGGTGGTGTCCGGTGGCAGCAATCGGGCGCGCGTCGGCGCGCCGTCGAGAACTCCCCGCATGCGAGCGCCCCCTGGCAAGAGGTCTGATTTCACCTCGTCGTGCCGAGGCGTGCTGAATGAGAACCGATGTTCTGTTCTTGTGAAAAGTATCGCACAGGGGGTGATCTATGGCTACTGACGATGACTTGAGAATCGCTCACAGTGTTCGATGTCGCCCACGGTCGCGCCGGTCACGGGTGTCAACCGATCGCGATGGTGGCGGGGATCACTTTCTTCGTACCCTCATCCGGTCCCACGTTGCGGTTTCCGGCCCCGCCGGGCACGGCCGGCTTGGCGAAGGTGGCCCCCAGGGCCGCCAGGAACCTGCGGCCCGGCGCCCAGCCCTCGACGACGTGCGTGCTGATCTGCACGATGTCCTGCTCGGCCGCCGCGGCCGACAGCGCCCGCACCACCGCCGTCCCGATCCCCAGCCGCCGGAACTCCGGGCGGATCACGAAGGTGCCGATGCCGACCGAGGCGGTGTGCGGGAAGCCGCGCAGCGCGTCCACGAACCCGACGACCTCCCGGGCGGCCTCGATGACCAGCAGCACTTTGTCGTCGAACTCATAGCCCTCCGGCAGCGAGTAGTAGGCGCTCTGCACGTCGCCGGGCGCCGAGGGCTGGCCGGTGGCGGCGACGAACCAGTCGTCGGAGGCGGCGAAGACGGCCAGCACCGCTTCCTCGTCGGCGGGCTCCAGATCGCGGACGGCGACCGGGTGGCCGTCCACGGACAGATCGATGCGCATGGCGCCAGTCAAACACCTGACGCCCGGTGCGGTCATCCGTGCTGCCGGAGGTGGGACCGTGGCGGAAACCAGTTTCGCCGTCGCGGGTGATCGGCTAGCCTCGGCGCATCGACACGCTCAAGGACGGGGAGGGATCATGACACGCGGCAACTCCGCCACTGTGGCTTCCCGGCACCCCTTCGAGGTGATCCTGGTGTCTTCGCCGGCTCGGCGCCGGCTGCGCGGCCTGCGCTGAGACACCTCCCGGACGCTATCTTCGGCCCCTGATATATGGGGCCTGATGTCGTGTGCGCTCTTCGCCGCGGCGTCGTGTCCGGGTATCGCGCTGTCCTGATCCACGGCGATTCCCAAAGGATCGATCCATCATGCGTGCAGACTCCACCCGCCGTTCCCTGTCCCTGGTCCGCAATCTGGGCATCCTGGCCCACGTGGACGCCGGCAAGACCACCGTCACCGAGCGCGTGCTGTTCCTGACCGGCGCCGTGCACAAGCGCGGCGAGGTGCACGACGGCACCACCGTCACCGACTTCGACTCCCAGGAGCGCGACCGCGGCATCACCATCTTCGCCGCCGCCGTCAGCTGCGACTGGGCCGGCCACCGGCTGAACCTCATCGACACCCCCGGGCACGTCGACTTCTCCGCGGAGGTCGAACGCTCGCTGCGGGTGCTCGACGGCGCGGTCGCGGTGTTCGACGCCGTGGCCGGCGTGGAGCCGCAGAGCGAGTCGGTGTGGCGGCTGGCCGACCGGTACGGCGTGCCGCGGATCGCGTTCGTCAACAAGATGGACCGCACCGGCGCCGACCTGGACGCGGCGCTCGCCTCGATCCGGGACCGGCTGCATCCGGTCCCGCTGGCGGTGCAGCTGCCGATCGGCAGCGAGAGCGGCTTCAGCGGCGTCGTCGATCTGGTCGGTATGCGGGCCCTGACATGGTCCGACGGCTCCGGCGAGATGGGCTCCTCGGCCGTCCCCGAGGCGTTGGCCGACGAGGCCGTGCGGCGCCGGCGGATGCTGGAGGAGGCAGTGGCCGAGCGGAACGCGGCGGCGCTGGAGGAGTTCGTCGAGCGCTCGCAGCTCTCGGAGCGAACGCTGGTGGCGGCGTTGCGCGAGCTGACGGCTGCCGGGGAGGTCGTCGTGGTGCTGTGCGGTGCGGCGTACAAGAACCGGGGTGTCGAACCGCTGCTGGACGCGGTGGTCGCCTACCTGCCCTCGCCGTCGGACCGGCCGGCTGTCGGCGGGACCGACGGGACTGACGGGGCCGCCGGGGCCGCCGGACAGCGCGCCGCCGACCCGGCCGAGCCGCTGGCGGCGCTGGTGTTCAAGGTGCAGGCGACCGGTACCGGACGGCTGACGTTCGTGCGCGTCTACTCCGGAACGCTGCGCAAGGGCGACTCGGTGCTGGACGTCGGCGCCGGCCGGACCGAGCGCGTGGGCCGGATCCTGCGGGTGCAGGCCGACCGGCACACGGAGATCGAGCAGGCGGCGGCCGGCGACATCGTCGCCCTGGTCGGCCCGAAGCACGCCGTGACCGGCGCGACCCTGGCCGCCCCCGACGCGCCGATCCTGCTGGAGGGCTCCGGCGGGCGGGCCGCCGAACCGGTGGTGTCGGTCGCGGTCGAGGCCGACCGCAACGCCGACACCGGCCGCCTGGCATCGGCGCTGGCGCGCGCGGTCGAGGAGGACCCGTCGCTGAGCGTGCGCACCGACCCCGAGACCGGCCAGACGCTGCTGTCCGGACTCGGAGAGCTGCACCTGGAGGTGGCGGTGGAGAAGATCCGCAGGGAGAAGGGGATCGCGGTGAACGTGGGACGCCCGCAGGTGGCACTGCGCGAGGCGGTGGTGTCGGGCGTGTCCGGCTTCGTCTACCGGCACGTCAAACAGGAGGGCGGCTCAGGCCAGTTCGCGCACGTGGTCCTGGACGTCAGGCCGCTGACCGGCACTGTCGGCGACACCGGCTTCACCTTCGAGTCGAAGGTCACCGGCGGCCGCGTCCCCCGCGAGTACATCCGCGCGGTGGAAGCAGGCTGCCGCGACGCCCTGGCCGCCGGCCCGCTGGCCGGCCACCCGGTGACCGGCCTGCACGTGACGCTGGTCGACGGAGCCACGCACGTGAAGGACTCCTCGGAGATGGCCTTCCGCACCGCCGGCGCCCTCGGCCTGCGCGCGGCACTGCGCGCGAGCAGGCTGACCCTGCTGGAGCCGGTCGCCGAGCTGACGGTCACCACCCCGGAGGACGGCGTCGGCGCGGTCCTCGGCGACCTCGCGGCCCGCCGCGGCCGGGTGACGGACTCCACGAGCCGCGGCGGCGCGGCGGTGGTGACGGCGACGGTGCCGCTCGCGGAGGTGTTCGGCTACGCGACGCGGCTGCGGAGCCGGACGCAGGGGCGGGGGGTTTTCACGATGCGGGCGGCGGGTTATGTGGCGGTGGTCGGGGGGTGAGGTTCGGCGGGGCTGAGGTTGGGCGGGGCTGAGGTTGGGCGGAGCTGAGGCTCGGTAAGGGACCCGGCCGGTCTGTCTTTCGGGGCGGGCCGGCCGGCCCCGGGGACGCGGTGGTCGGGGCCGGTGGCTTGGCAAGGTGGATAACAGGCCCCATCTGGCCCTGCCTGGCCACCGCACCGGACGGGGCCCGCCGACACGGGCCCGTCTGCGTACTAGCGGGGTACTAGCGGGGTACTACGAAGTGCGGCGCTGGACCTTTCCGGCCTTCAGGCACGCGGCGCAGACCTTGAGCCGCACCGGCCGGCCGTCGACGGTCGCCTTCACCGGCTGGATGTTCGGGCGGAACATCCGCGCCGAGCGCCCGGTCACCCGCCGCCGCTGGGCGTTGCGCCCCAGCCTGGCGACCTGGTTGCCGAAGCTCGGCTCCTTGCCGCACACGTCACAGCGTTTTGACATCAGCATTCTCCTCGAAAAGTTCGCGATGGCATGCCGACCGCCCATCGCGATGTCGATCGAGAAGGGAGAAGTGCCGCTGCGGAAGCGGTGGTCGGCGGCATGGGAAACAAGGGCAGGACTCAGCGCGCAGCGTCGGCGAATCGACCGCTGCCGCCTGCCTGATGAGGTGTCTCGACCTATGCCGCCTTTAGAACATGCGGCTGACCGTAACGGCCTGCTCCAGCACGTTCAACTGGTTTACGACCTGCGCCAGTGCGGCGCCGCGTTTAATCCTTGAAGGATTGCCGTAGCGCTGCCCTAGTGTTCGGAGCCATGACCTCGAAGACAAACGATCATCCCGCCTGGGTCGCGCCCTACCTGGCCAAACTCGGCGTCGACGACCCGGAGACCCTCGGCGCTCCGTCGCTCGACACTCTGCGCCGCCTTCACCGCGCGCACGTCGAGCTCATCGCCTTCGAGAACTTCGACATCCAGCTCGGACGCCCGCAGGGCATCGACCCGGCCGAGTCCATAGCCCGTATCCTGGCCGGCCGGGGTGGCTACTGCTTCAACCTGAACAATGCTTTCGCCGAGCTGCTGACCGTCCTCGGGTACGACGTCACTATGCACCGCGGCCAGATCAACGGCAGCGCCGAGACCGCCAAGGCGACCGCCGACGAATACGACACGCACATGGCCCTCACCGTCGTGATCGACGGCGAACGCTGGTCGGTCGACGTCGGCCTGGCCAACTCGCATCACGAGCCCATCCCGCTCCGGGAGGGCGTCCATGTCCAGGGCCCCTTCACCTTCGAACTGCGGCCGCTGCCGGAGATCGGCCCGGACGCCTGGCGGTTCCACACCGATCCGGCGCAGACCACCTTCCACAGCATGGACTTCACCCTGGCCCCGGCCACATGGGAGGACTTCAAGAGCTTCCACACCCATTTGTCGACGTCGCCGGACGCTCCCTACGTCAAGTGGTTCGAGCTCTTCCGCCGTGACGCGAACTGCGCCGAGTACGTGCTGGGTGACACGTACACGCGCGACGAGGGAGCCGGACAGCGCACGACACGCATGCTCGAAGCCGCCGACGAGCTGTTCAAGATCGCAACGGACGTGTTCCACCTGGACCTCTCGGACGTCGACGACGCCGACCGTGAAGCCATGTGGGACCGCATCCAGATCGCGGAGGCGGAGTGGCGAGCGAAGCGTCAATCGGTGGAGAACCAGGCCTGAGGTCGCCGCAGCGGATGACGGCTTGGCCCAACGCGGAGAAGTACAGCTCGACGCGCAGCGGACGTACTCGAGCTCCCGGCGGGCCGCCCGTCCGGGCGTGACCGGAACGTCGGGGTGCTTGCGGGCGCGGGCGGCGACCGCGGTCTTCTCGTCGATCGACAGCAGCACCGCGCCCGGCGGCGGATTGAGGTACAGCTGGCGGATGTCGGTGGCGCGGTCCCAAGACACTAGGTCGTCGCGGCGGTTGAGCCAGCGGCGGACCTTGTGCCGCAAGCGCGCCCGGCAATCAGCTCCCGTGCCCCGCCTAACTCCCGCCCCGCACCCGCCGCAGCGCCCGCGCCTGGGCCCGCGTCGACACCCGGATCAGCTTCTCCCCGTACTCGTCCTCGGCGATGGCCACGCTCTGGGGCTTCATCGGGAAGTCGGTCCGGATCGGTTCCTGCTCGAGCACCGCGTCCATGATGGAGATCCCGGGTCGGTGTGCCTCCTTGCGCCGCCGGTGGTCGCCCAGCGCCTGCCGCTTCCAGCGTCCGAAGGGGGTGAGCCCGGCGTTGGCGGAGATCAGCGCTATGGCGGCGACGCGGGCCGTCTCGACCGAGATGATCGCGTCGGCACGGGGCATGAACTGCGGGGCCCATTCCTCGCCCTCGACGATCCACCGGTCGGTGGCGGCGGCCTCGTCGGCGTTCGCTCCGAGGCGCTCGGCGCGCGAGTAGCCGATGGAGTAGCGCAGGGGCGGCAGGCCGAGCGTTTGCGGGAAGTAGAGCTCGAGCATGCTGCGCCGTATCGCCGGTCCGAGGACCACCACCCGGTCGCAGTCTCCGCCGATCAGCCGTCCCCACAACTCGGCGCTGCCATACAACCGGTCCGTCGCCGCGTCCCACTGGTCGTCGTACATGCGCGCATGCTAGCTCCCGATCCGTTCCCACCCGCGCCGCACCGGCGCCTCGCTCAGGCCGTGGGGGTCGCGGCTGCGGTACACGATGTACGGCCGGAACAGGTAGTGGATCGGCGCGCTGAACATATGTACCAGGCGCGTGAAGGGCAACAGCGCGAACAACAGCATGCCGATCACCGCGTGGATCTGGAACGGGATCGGGGCCTGGGCCATCAGCCCGGTCTTCGGCTGCAGCAGGAACAGGCTGCGGGCCCAGGGGGCGATGGTGGCGCGGTAGTCGTAGCCCTTGGCGAGTCCGGCGTGCGTGAGCTTGGCGACCAGCCCCATGACGATCGCGGTCAGCAGCACCAGGTACATCAGCTTGTCGTTGCGCGTCGTGGCCAGGAACACCGCCGGCGTGGTGCGCCGCCGGTAGATGAGCATGAGGATGCCGACGACCGCCAGCACCCCGGCGGCGGTCCCCGCGAACAGCGACAGCAGGTTGTACCCGTGTTCGTGCAGGCCCAGCGCGTACGTCCACGACGAGGGCACGAACAACCCCATCAGGTGCCCCGCCAGCACGAACAGCAGGCCGTAGTGGAACATCGGCGAGGCGATGTTCAGGATGCGCCGCTCGTAGCTCTCCGACGAGCGGGTCGTCCACCCGAACTTGTCGTAGCGGTAGCGCCACACCAGGCCGGTGACCAGTATCGCGGCGGCGATGTAGGGGAGCGCGCCCCACAGGAACGTCTGCACGTCGTGCTCCTCTATCGATCCGGAGTTAATACGGGGAGCAGATCGAGATGGCCGTACGGACGCAGCGCCGCCGTATCCGGATCCAGCCCGACCGTCTCGCGCGGCGGCCTGGCAGCGGCCAGCGCCCCCGCGGCGGCCCGGTCCTTCGGCGACGGCCCCGGCAGCGTCGAGCACACCGCCGCCAGCACTGACCCGTACGCCGTCCCGTGCTCCACAAGCGCCAGCCGCAGCAACTCCAGCCCCGGCCGGTGGCGCAGCAGCAGCCCCGCATCCCCGCGAGCCGCCGCGAACTCCAGTACCACCGGCAAGAAGTCCGGCAGCTCCGTCTCGCCGAAGTCGAACCCCGCCTCCCGGAACGTGGCCTTGAGCTCGACCAGCGACGCGCCCCGCCGCCGGGTGTCCCCGTCGAGCCACCACGTCAGATACAGGCTGTGCCGGTTCTTGAAGTCGAACACTTCGACGTAGTGCGAGGCCGCCTGCGTCGCCGGCATCGCCGAGACCTGGTCCACGAACGCCACCAGCGTGCGCGCGCCCCGGCCGCCGACCGCCACCAGCGCCGAGCGCACCAGCGCAAGACGCTCCCACCACGCCGCATCGGGATAGTCGAGCAGGTGTGCGGCGGCCTGAAGCACCACCCGATCCCGCCGCCGGAGGGCGGCAGCGCTGGAACCCCGGGCCATCAGACCTCCTCCTCCCGATCAGCCGTCTGACGCCGCCGCATCCCGCGGAAGTCCTCCAGTGAGATCAACGGAAGCCGTCTCTTCTTCCCCGAGTCGTCGCCGAAGGGCCCGTTCTCGCCGAGGGACCCGGTCTCGGCGTCGGCGTCGGAAACGCTGCACCCGGACCCCAACGCCGCCTCCTCCAAGGCGTGCGCATCGGCCATCGCCGCTGTGGGGATCACATAGCGGTCCTCGTACTTGGCGATCGCCAGCAGCCGGTACATGTCTTCGATCTGCGCCGAAGGCTCCTCCGGAGCCGTCCCGAGGTTCACCTCCCGCATGTACGCGCGCATCGCGGCCAGCCGCCCCAGCGCCGCACGCACCGGGACGACGTCCCCGGCGGTGAACAGCTGCGCCAAGTACTCGACGGGGATGCGCAGCGCGTCGATGGCGCCGAACAGGTTGTCCCCGTCCTCGCCGTCGTGACCGGACTCGGCGATGGCCTCCACGACCGGCGACAGCGGCGGGATGTACCAGACCATCGGCAGCGTGCGGAACTCCGGGTGCAGCGGCAGCGCCACCTTGTAGTCACAGATCAGCTTGCGCACCGGCGAGCGCCGCGCGGCCTGCATCCAGTCGTACGGGATGCCGGAGGCTTCGGCGGCGCGCGCCACCTCGGGGTCGTCCGGGTCGAGGAACACGCCGAGTTGCGCCTGGTACAGGTCGCGGTCGTCGGCGGTCTCGGCCGCGGCGGTGACCCGGTCGGCGTCGTAGAGCATGACGCCGAGGTAGCGCAGCCGTCCGGGGCACGTCTCCGAGCACACCGTCGGCAATCCGACCTCGACGCGCGGATAGCAGAACGTGCATTTCTCGGCCTTGCCGGTGCGGTGGTTGAAGTAGATCTTCTTGTAGGGGCAGGCCGTGACACACTGCCGCCAGCCCCGGCAGCGGTCCTGGTCCACCAGCACGATGCCGTCCTCGGTGCGCTTGTACAGCGCGCCGGACGGACACGAGGCGACGCACGCCGGGTTGAGACAGTGCTCGCAGATCCTCGGCAGGTAGAACATGAACGCTTGCTCGAATGCGAACCGCACCGTCTCCCCGACCTGCTCCCGCATCTTCTGCACGATCGGGTCCTGATCCCCGCGCTCGGAGGTGCCGCCCAGGTTGTCGTCCCAGTTGGCGCTCCACCGGACGGTGTCCATGGGCTTGCCGGTCAGCAGCGAGCGGGGCCGGGCCACGGGGTAGTCGTCGCCCAGTGGCGCCTGCTGGAGGTTCCCGTAGTCGTAGGTCCAGGGCTCGTAGTAGTCGTCGACGGTGGGCAGCACCGGGTTGGCGAAGATCTCGGCGAGCTTCTTCAGCCGGCCGCCCTGCTTCAGCTTCAGCCGGCCGCGCCGGTCCCGCTCCCAGCCGCCCTTCCACCGCTCCTGGTCGGAGTAGCGCCGCGGGTATCCCAGGCCGGGCCGGGTCTCGACGTTGTTGAACCAGACGTATTCCATGCCGCGCCGGTTGGTCCAGGTCTGCTTGCAGGTGACCGAGCACGCGTGGCAGCCGATGCACTTGTCGAGGTTCATCACCATCGCGATCTGCGCCATGACGCGCATCAGTACTGGACCTCCTGCGATCGGCGCCGGATGACGGTGACCTCGTCGCGCTGGTTGCCGGTCGGGCCGAGGTAGTTGAAGGCCCAGGACAGCTGGGCGTAGCCGCCGATCAGGTGCGTGGGCTTGAGCATGACCCGGGTCAGGGAGTTGTGGATGCCGCCGCGCTTGCCGGTCTTCTCGGCCTTGGGCACGCCCACGGTGCGGTCCTGCGCGTGGTGCATGTAGACCGTCCCCTTGGGCATCCGGTGCGACACGACGGCGCGCGCGACGACCACCCCGTTGCGGTTGACCGCCTCGATCCAGTCGTTGTCGTGCACGCCGATGGCGGCGGCGTCCTGGTCGGACATCCAGATGACCTGTCCGCCGCGTGACAGCGAGAGCATGAACAGGTTGTCCTGGTACTCGGAGTGGATGGACCACTTGTTGTGCGGCGTCAGGTACCGGACGGTGACCTCGGCCTGGCCGTCGGGGCCGAGCCGGGGCTCGCCGAACAGCCGGTTCATGTCCAGCGGCGGCCGGTAGACCGGCAGCGCCTCGCCGAACTCGTGGATCCAGTCGTGGTCCAGGTAGAAGTGCTGGCGGCCGGTGAGGGTGTGCCAGGGCTTGAGGTGTTCGGTGTTCAGGGTGAAGGGGGCGTAGCGGCGTCCGCCGGATTCGTTGCCGGACCATTCCGGAGAGGTGATGACCGGGACCGGTGCGGCCTGGGTGTCGGCGTAGGTGATCTGCTTGCCCTCGTTCTCGGCGGCCAGGTGCGCGAATTCCTTGCCGACCTGCTTCTCCAGCTGGTGGAAGCCTTGGACGGCCAGCCGTCCGTTGCTGGTGCCGGACAGGTGCAGGATCGCGTTGCAGGCCTTGATGCCGGTGTCGATCAGGGGGCGTCCGTCGGCCGGTCCGCCGCGCGCCGTCCCGTTCAGGGCCTTCAGAGCCTCGACTTCTTTGTCGGGGACGAATTTCAGGCCCTTGACCGGCAGCCCGAGCTTCTCCACGTTCGGCCCCAGCGTGGCCATCTTCGCCGCGACCGCCGTGTAGTCGCGCTCGACGACGGCCAGCGCGGGCATCGTCTTGCCCGGCACCGGTTCGCACTGGCCGAGCTTCCAGTCCAGCACCACGCCGCCGGGCTGCGCGATCTCGCCGGGGGTGTCGTGTTGCAACGGTGCGGCGACGATGTCGTGCCGGGTGTCCAGGCGTCCGGCGGCCAGTTCGCTGAAGCGCCGGGCGACGGCGTGGAAGGCGTCGAAGTCGGTGCGGGCCTGCCACGGCGGGTCGACGGCGGGGCTGAAGGAATGGATGTAGGGATGCATGTCCGTGGAGGACAGGTCGTGCTTCTCGTACCAGGTGGCCGCCGGCAGGACGACGTCGGACAGCAGCGCGGAGGACGTCATCCGGAAGTCCAGCGACAGCAGCAGGTCCAGCTTGCCCTCGGGGGCTTGCTCCCGCCAGGTCACGTCGTGCGGCCGCACGTCTTCGTGTGCTTCCTCGGCGCTGAGGGAGGAGTGCGTTCCCAGCAGATGCTTGCTGAAGTACTCCGCGCCCTTCGCGGAGGATCCCAGCAGGTTGGCACGCCACAAGGTGAGGATCCGGGGCCAGTTCTGCGGCGCGTCGGGGTCCTCGCAGGCGAAACCGAGCCGTCCGGCCTTCAGTTCGTCCACCACGTGCGCCGCCGGCTCCTTGCCCGCGGCTCGTGCCTCGTCGACGAGGTCCAGCGGGTTCCGGTCGAAGGTCGGGTAGGACGGCATCCATCCCAGCCGCGCCGAGCGCGCCAGACAGTCGGCGCCGGTCATGCCTCGCATGGTGCCGGAGGCGAGCGGGGAGGTGAGGACCTCGGTGCGGAACTGGTCGTAGCGCCACTGGTCGGTGTTCAGGTAGAAGAACCCGGCGCCGATGGCCTGGCGGGGCGGGCGTGACCAGTCGTTGGCCGAGGCCAGGGTGGCCCAGCCGGTGGCCGGCCGGCACTTCTCCTGGCCGACGTAGTGGGCCCAGCCGCCGCCGTTGCGGCCCTGGCAGCCGGTGAGGGTGAGCAGCGCCAAGAAGGACCGGTAGATGGTCTCGGAGTGGAACCAGTGGTTGGTGCCGGCGCCCATCAGGATCATGCACCGGCCGCCGGATCTCGCGGCGGTGTCGGCGAACTCGCGGGCGATCTTCACCGCGAGCCGGGCCGGGACGGAAGTCTGGGCCTCGGCCCAGGCCGGGGTGCCCGGCGCTGTGGCGTCGTCGTAGCCGGTGGGCCAGATGCCGGGCAGGTCGGTGCGCGCCACGCCGTATTGGGCGAGCAAGAGGTCGAACACGGTGGTGACCAGCGGTCCGCCGGGGTGCAGCCGGATGGCCGGGACGCCCCGGGTGTGGATCTCGCCGCGGCCCTGGCCGTGTGCTCCGCCGTCGGTGTCGAAGCGGGGGAGCAGGACTTCGGCGGGGATCGCTTCGGGCAGTCCGAGCACGCTCAGGCGCGGTTCGACGCCGTCCAGGTCCAGGTTCCAGCGGCCCTGGCCGGACTCGGTCCAGCGGAAGCCGATGGAGCCGTTGGGGACGACGGGGCGGCCGGTGGCGGCGTCCAGGACGACGGTCTTCCAGGCAGCGCCGTCGGTTGCCGGTGCCTGGCTGTCCGCACCGTCGTCCAGGTCGGCGGCGCGGACGAACTTGTCGGGGACGTAGTAGCCGCCCCGGTCGTGTTCGGCCAGGGTGATCAGGAACGGCAGGTCGGTGAACTGCTTGACGTAGGAGTCGAAGAACTCGTTGTGGCCCTCGACGAAGTGTTCCTTGAGGATGACGTGGCCCATGGCGATGGCCAGCGCGGCATCGGTGCCGGGGTGCGGGTGCAGCCACTCGTCGGCGAACTTGGCGTTGTCGGCGTAGTCCGGGGCGACGGCCACGACCTTCTGGCCCCGGTAGCGGGCCTCGGCCATCCAGTGCGCGTCGGGGGTGCGGGTGACCGGGACGTTGGAGCCCCACATGATCAGGTAGGCGGCGTCCCACCAGTCGCCGGACTCCGGGACGTCGGTCTGGTCGCCGAAGACCTGCGGGGAGGCCACCGGCAGGTCGGCGTACCAGTCGTAGAACGACAGCATGGTGCCGCCGATCAGTGACATGAAGCGGGCGCCGGAGGCGTGGGAGACCATGGACATGGCCGGGATCGGGGAGAAGCCGGCGACGCGGTCGGGGCCGTGCTCGGCGATGGTGTGCACGTGGGCCGCGGCGATGATGTCCACGGCCTCGTCCCACGTGGCGCGCACCAGGCCGCCTTTGCCGCGGGCCTGCTGGTAGGCGCGGCGGCGCTCGGGGTCGGCCTGGATCGCGGCCCACGCGGCGACCGGATCGCCGCCGGCGGCGGTCTTGGCGGCGCGGAACTGCTCCAGCAGGACGCCGCGGATGTAGGGGTACCGCACGCGCGAGGGGGAGTAGGTGTACCAGGAGAAGGAGGAGCCGCGCGGGCAGCCGCGGGGTTCGTACTCGGGGCGGTCCGGGCCGACGGAGGGATAGTCCGTGGCCTGCGTCTCCCAGGTGATGATGCCGTCTTTGACGTAGACCTTCCAGCGGCACGAGCCGGTGCAGTTGACGCCGTGGGTGGAGTGGACGATCTTGTCGTGGCTCCAGCGGTCGCGGTAGAAGACGTCGCCTTCCCGGCCGCCCTGGTACTGGACGCTGTGCAGGTCGTTCGCGGTGCTGCCGCGGAGGAAGTACTTTCCGGCCGCGAGCAGGAGCGCGTCGGGCTCCGTGGATCCGTCGCTCGGCACCGGGCCTCCTTGATGGCGAGTCTCCTTCACTCCTTGTGGTGACCCGTGCGGGAGGTGCGAACCGGCCGGTCACCTGTCCGGAGCAGCGGGGACGCGTTATGTGCAACCCACCGGTTGCGTGTTCGGGCACCCATGTGCAACCCTGGAGTTGCACGTTACGATCGCACTGAAGGAACGAGGGAGCACGCCATGAGCACCGACATCCAGGACCGCATCGAGCGCGAGACCCTGATCGCCGCCTCCCAGGACCGGGTCTGGTCCCTGGTGACCGAGCCCGGCTTCTGGGTCGCCCCGACCGGCGCCACCGCCGCCGCGGGCCAGACCACCGTCGCGCACCACGACGAGTACGGCGACTACCCGGTGCGGGTGGAGAAGGTCGACCCGAAGAGCTATGTGTCCTACCGCTGGGCCAGCGCGTACAAGGGGCAGGAGTTGCGTGAGGGCATCACGACCCTGATCGAGTTCACCCTCACGCCCGAGGACGGCGGCACCCGGCTGCGCGTGGTCGAGAGCGGCTTCGCCGCGCTGGACGGCGGCGAGGACACCCGGCGCGGGGCGCTGAAGGACAACACGGAGGGCTGGGCGCAGGTGATGGAGGCGCTGCGCAAGCGCGCCGAAGAGGCTGCGTGAGGTCGCGGGGGGTTTCGATGGATCCGATAGCGGGGGGTGGCGGCGGGGCCGCGGCCGCGACGTCCGGCGGCGATGAACCCGGCCTCGCTGCCGAACCCGGCCTCGCTGCCGAACCCGTCGACGAGGTCCTGGCCGCCCTCGCCGACCCGACCCGCCGCCGCCTGCTCGACCTGATCTCCGCCCGCGGTACCGCCTCGGCCACCGAGCTCGCCGGCGGGCTGCCGGTCACCAGGCAGGCCGTGGTCAAACACCTGGCCGTCCTCGACGCCGCGGGCCTGGTCACCGGGCGCCGGCAAGGCCGTGAGGTCCGCTACGAGGTCCGCTCCGCCGCCCTGGATGCCACCGCGCGCTGGATGGCCTCCCTGGCCGCCGACTGGGATCGCCGCCTGGCACGGATCAAGGCCGTCGCCGAAGCGGCGGAGGTTGCGGCGCGCGACGAGCACCACTGATACGCCAGTATGCCGCTACGCCGGTATGCCGATATGCAGTGACGACACGCCGACCGCGCCCCGCCGCGTTTCTTAACGAGAATTTCAGGTCCGCCTGCAAAGCTGTCTAGCTCCGGTGATTCGCGCTGCTGTCGACAGCGCGAATCACCGGAGCCTGTTTTCAGGCCGGTTTCAGACCGGTCTCAGGCCGGGGAGGCGACCGGCGCGTCGACGCCCCAGCGCCCCACCGCGTAGCGCACCGCCCCCACGACCGGAGCGTCGGTCACCACCGTGATGGGTCCGGGCGCGCGCTCCCGGACCCGGTGCAGCAGCCGGGGATGTCCTGCGGCCGCCACCGAGCCGCCGAGCAGGACCGGCGGATCCTGCAGATCCAGACGGCGGGCCGCCGACCCGGCCATGCCCGCGATCTCGTCGGCCAGCACGTCGATCAACCAGCCCGCGACCGCATCGCCGGCATCCGCCGCGGCGAACACCGCCGGCGCCAACCCGGCCAGCCGCCGGTCGGACTCCTGGCCGCGGTGGATCGCCAGGACAACGTCCAGGGCCCGCTCCCGGCCGAAGTGCGCGGTGACGGCGTCGAGCAGCGCGGTCGCCGGACCCCGGCCGTCCTCGGCGCGCACCGCCCAGAACAGCGCGGCCCGGCCCAGATCCCCGCCGCCGCCCCAGTCCCCGGACTCCCAGCCCAGGCCCGGGAACGTCGCGGTGCGGCCGTCGGGGGCCACCGCCACGCAGTTGATGCCGGTGCCGCAGACCACTGCGACGCCCTGCCGCTCCGGCGAGCCCGCGTAGAGCACGGCGAAGGTGTCGTTGGCGACGTAGACCTCCTCGGCCCAGCCGCGCGCCTCGACCTCGGCCTGCAAGGCGGCGATCTCCTCGGGCAGGTCGGCGCCGGCCAGGAAGGCCCCGATGCCGCGCACCGGGGCGCCGCCGCCCTCCTGGAGTACCTCGGCGACCAGCGCGTCCAGGACCGCCATCGCCGCCGGCACGCCCAGCGCCTGCGGCCGGAACGCCCCGCCGACGGCACGGCTCACCTGCGAGCCGTCGGCGCGGACCAGGCGCACATCGGTCTTGCTGTTGCCGCCGTCAACGGCGAGAAGCAGTACGTCGCGGCGTCCCTCAGCGGTGCTCATGAGCGGCACCCTATCGCCGCCGCGCGATCTTCCCTCACTCGCCGCTGGGCGGCACCTTCGGCCTGGGCTGGATGGACAGCGGGCTGATCCCCACCATCGTCAGACCGGCGCGCGCATAGCTCAGGAACACCGAGCGCGCGGCCCGGCAGACCGCGCATCGTGCTCGCTCCCGTCGCCAGACCCCGGACAGCTCACGCCCGAGCTCGTCGGCGTATCGCTGGAACACCACCCGGTCTTGGTCGGCGACGGACATCGGCGGCTCCTGACTGCGACTGACAGATGTGATCTGGGTTACAGCCATATTGCTGACACCTGCTTGAAAGGTCAACGACCAGTGACGACTCGGCTCCGACCGCGGAACTCGGCGACGATCTCCTCAGTCGGACCAGCACCATCGCCCGAGCCGTCCGCACCACCCCGCGTTACCGTCACGTCATAGATCCCGCTCCGCCCGGCCAGCACCCGCTCGACCGCGCACGCCGTGAGCACATCGCCCTCGGCCACCGGCGCCAGGAAGCTGACGTCGGCCCCAGCCGCGACCGTCACCGGCCCATGGCTGTTGCAGGCCAGCGCGAACGCGGTGTCGGCAAGCAGGAACACGTACCCGCCATGCCCGATGGCGTGCCCGTTCAGCATGGAGGCGGCCACCCGCATCCGCGCCACAGCCCGCCCCGGCGCCAGCTCGACAAGCTCGATCCCCAGCCCCGCCGAGGCCTTGTCGGCGTCGAACATGCGGCGTGCGGCGTCCAGCCCGGCGGCTTCTTCGGCGGCTTCTCTTTCGGTGTGCATGCCAGCGACTTTATGCCGCCGTGGGATCCGGCCCGCGCACGGCCACCCGCAGTTCGGCGAACGCCTCGGCCAGCGAGTCCGGCGTGTAGTGCGCGTTCAACCCGCTGGGATTGGGCAGCACCCACAACCCCGTCGCCCCCACCGTCTGCTCCTGACGCCCCATCACCGCCTTCGGCGCGTCGAACGCGACCCGGTACGCCCCGATCCCGACCACCGCCAGCCAGCGCGGCCGGAACTCGGCCACCTTCGCCCGCAGCACCTCCCCGCCGGTGCGGTACTCCTCCGGCCGCAGCTCGGCGGCGCCGGCCGTCGCGCGCGCCACCACGTTCGTGATGCCCAGGCCCAGCCCGATCAGCTGCTCCTGCTCGGCCGGCGCGAGCTGGCGCGGGGTGAAGCCGGAGCGGTGCAGGGCGGGCCAGAAGCGGTTGCCGGGGCGGGCGAAGTGGTGTCCGGTCAGGGCCGAGAGCAGGCCGGGGTTGATGCCGCAGAACAGGACGTCCAGGTCCGGCGCGATGACGTCGGCCAGCGTGCGGCCGTTCGCGGCGGCCAGGTCTTCGGGGGTGTGGCGGGCCGTCATGGGTACGACCGTACGCGACGCTGCCGGGCCCCGCCGCCCGCGCGCCACCGTGACGGGCGCCCCAGAACGAGTAAGAATCCTGAGTATGTCGGATCTTCCCGTTCTGAACACTTCGGACCCCGAATACGCCCGCGACCCCTACGCCGCGCTGGCCCCGATCGTCGAGGCCGGACCGGTGGTCCGGGCCGTGGTGGACGGACTGGCCGTCTGGCTGGTCACCGGCTACGACGAGGCCCTGTTCGTACTGTCCTCACCGCAGATGAGCATCGACGGCATCAAGAACTCCGGGCCGGAAGCGCGCGAGGTGTTCTGGGCCGGCGCCGCCGACCATGGCCTGCAATCGCACATGGGACGCGTGGACCCGCCGGACCACACCCGGCTGCGCGGCCTGGTCCAGCAGACCTTCACCCCGCGCCGGGTCGCGGCGTTGGAGCCGTGGATCCGGGGGATCGCCCGCGACCTGATCGCGGCGTTCCCCACCGGTGACGCCGAGATCGATCTGATGGAGGCGTTCGCGCTGCCGCTGCCGATCACGGTGATCGCCGAGCTGCTGGGCATCGACATCGCGCAGCGCGCCGATTTCCGGCACTGGGCCGACACCGTCCTGCAGGCCGACGAGCGGCAGGTGCCGGAGTCGGCCGTGGCGGCGCGCGAGATCTCCGCGCTGTTGGCCGGGCTGATCGAGCAGCGCCGTGCCGCCATCGGCGACGCGCCGCTGGACATCTCCCATGAGGGCACGTTGATCGACGGCCTGATCCGGGCCCACGACCGGGGCGACAAGCTGAACGAGGCCGAGCTGGTCTCGCTGCTGTTCCTGTTGCTGGGCGCCGGGTACGAGACCACGGTCAACCTGATCGGCAACGGCACGCTGACCCTCCTGTCCGACCCCGCGCGCCTGGCCGCGCTCCGGGACGACCCGGCCCTGCTGCCGGCCGCGATCGAGGAGTTCCTGCGGCTGGACCCGCCGGTGAAGGTGGTGTTCCCGCGCTACCCGCTGGCCGACGTCGAACTCGGCGGGGCGCTGATCCGCGCCGGCGAGCCGGTGGTGGTGCACTTCAGCGCGGTCAGCCGGGACGAGCGCCGTTACAACGACCCGGCCGTCTACCGTCCTGGCCGCGGCGCCGACCGCTCCGAGCCCTCGCACCTGACGTTCGGCTACGGCCTGCACCACTGCCTGGGCGCACCGCTGGCGCGGCTGGAAGCGCGGATCGCTTTCGGTGAGCTGCTGAGCGCATATCCGCACCTTGAGTTGGCGGCCCCGGAAGAGTCGCTGCACTGGGACCACAGCCGACTGTTCCGCGGGCTGTCCGGGCTGCCGGTGCGGCTGGGGGACCGGGCCGCCTGAGAGATGTCAACCCCATGATGACAACCTGTCCGGACGTTAAAATGTCATAACATTCGGTTGACCGGCTGCCCGGTCCGCAGGAAGCTCGCACCAAGTGGCCACCACAAGCACCGGTAGCGACGGAGGCTGGCATGACACTCTTGGGGCTGGTCGGCGTCGGGCGCATCGGGGCCTTCCACGCCAGGACCCTGCACGGTCTGCCGGACGTCGAGGTGGTGGTCGCCGACGTGCAGGCCGGCCGGGCCGAGGAGCTGGCCGCCGCGCTCGGCACGCGCTGGGCCCCGGACATCGGCTCGCTGCTGCGCACCGATCTGGACGCGCTGGTCGTCGCCACCTCCACCGGCAGCCACGCCGAGCTGATCGAGCGTGGCGTCGCCGCCGGCATCCCGGTGTTCTGCGAGAAGCCGGTCGCCGAGAACAGCGCCAAGACGCTGGAGGTCATCAAGAGCGTCGACAAACACGGCGGCCGGGTGCAGATCGGGTTCCAGCGGCGCTTCGACGCCGGCTACGCGGCGGCGCGCGCCGAGGTGCGGGCCGGGGCGCTGGGCCGGGTGCACACGGTGCGGGCCCAGACCTGCGATCCGGTGCCGCCGCCGGCCCGGTACATCGCGACCTCCGGCGGGATCTTCCGGGATTGCAGCGTGCACGACTTCGACGCGATCCGCTGGGTGACCGGCCGGGAAGTGGTGTCGGTGTTCGCCTCCGGTTCGAACCGGGGCGCGCCGTTCTTCGCCGAGTTCGGGGACGCTGATACCGCCGCGGCCGTGCTGCGGCTGGAGGACGACGCGCTCGCGACCGTGACGGCGACGCGGTATCACGGTGCGGGGTATGCGGTGACGCTGGATGTGGCCGGGACGAACGCCAGTGTCGGCGCCGGGTACGACGACGGGCTGCCGGTGCGGCCGGTGGGCGTGCCCGTGCCCGATCCCGGCGGCGGCCGTGGTGGGGGCGGCGGTGGCGGTGGCGGCGCGGCGTGGCCGAAGGGCCCGGCGTACGCAGGCTTCATGGACCGTTTCCACCAGGCCTACATCGATGAGCTCCAGGCCTTCGTACGCTTCGCCCAGGGCCGGATCGAGAACCCCTGCCCGGTCGGCGACGCGCTGGAGGCGCTGTACGTCGCAGAGGCCTGTGACGTGTCGCGAACCGAGAACCGGCCGGTGACGATAACGGAGGTGCGGCGATGACCGCAGAGCGGATCACGGATGGGAACACGGAGCGGAACGCAGACCGGAACGCAGACCGGATCACGGACCGAATCGCCGGCGCGCCGATCTCCTGGGGCGTGTGCGAGGTCCCGGGCTGGGGCCACCAACTGTCCGCCGAGCGCGTGCTGACGGAGATGGCCGAGGCCGGCCTGCGGGCCACCGAGTTCGGCCCCGACGGGTTCCTGCCCGAGGACCCCGGCGAACGCCGCGCGCTGCTGAAGGAGTATCAGCTCCTTGCGGTCGGCGGGTTCGTCCCGGCGGTGCTGCACGAGCCGGGCCACGACCCGTGGCCGGCCGTGGCCGAGGCGCTGTCCGGGTTCACCGCCTCCGGCGCGGATCTGCTGGTACTGGCCGCCGCGACCGGCGCGGACGGCTACGATTCGCGTCCGGTGCTGGATGCCGGCGGCTGGCGGACGCTGTTCACGAACCTGGACCGGATCCGCGCCCGCGCCGTGGGCCTGGGCATCCGCACCTGCCTGCATCCGCACGTCGGCACCATGATCGAGACCGGCCAGGAGGTGGACCGGCTGCTCGACGCCTCGGACACGCCGCTGTGCCTGGACACCGGACACCTGCTCATCGGCGGCGGCGACCCGGCCGCACTGGCCGCCCGGGCCCCGGACCGGATCGCGCACACGCACCTGAAGGACGTGGACGCCGCCCTCGCCGAGCGGGTACGAGCCGGCGAGATGACATACTACGAGGCCGTATGCGCCGGTATGTACCGGCCGCTGGGGCGCGGAGACGCCGACATCGCAGGAGTCGTATCGGCGTTGGAAGGGAACGAATACCGGGGCTGGTACGTGCTGGAGCAGGACACGGTGCTGGACGCCGAGCCCGGCCGCGGGGCCGGGCCGGCCGCCGACGTGCGCGCCTGCGCCGCCTACCTGGAGGGCCTGGCATGACCTACGACGTCGTCACGATGGGCCGGGTCGGCGTGGACGTGTATCCGCTGCAGGTCGGCGTGGGGCTGGAGGACGTGGAGACGTTCGGCAAGTTCCTTGGCGGCAGCCCCACGAACGTCGCCGTCGCCGCGGCCCGCCACGGCCGCCGCACCGCGGTGGTCACCCGCGTCGGCGCCGACCCCTTCGGACGCTACGTCCGGCGCGCCCTGGGCGAATTCGGCGTCGACGACGCGTTCCTGGCGGAGGTCGAAGGGCTGCCGACACCGGTGACGTTCTGCGAGATGTTCCCCCCGGACGACTTCCCGATCTACTTCTACCGTTGGCCCAAAGCCCCCGACCTGACGATCACCCCGGACGAACTCGACCTGGAAGCGATCGCAGACGCGGGCGTGTTCTGGGCGACCCTCACCGGCCTGTCCGCCGAACCGAGCCGCTCAGCCCACCACGCAGCCTGGCAGGCGCGCGCCGCCACCCCGCACACCATCCTCGACCTGGACTACCGCCCGCAGTTCTGGGACTCGCGCAACGCCGCCGGTCGCGCGGCACGCCTGGCGCTGCCGCACGTCACGGTGGCTGTCGGCAACGTGGAGGAGTGCTACACGGCGGTGGGCGAGCGCGACCCGCACCTGGCCGCGGAAGCGCTGCTGAGCCTGGGCCCGCAACTGGCGGTGGTGAAGCTGGGCGCCGCCGGGGTACTGGCACGCACGGCGGAGCAGACGCTGGAACTGCCGGCCCCGACGGTGAAGGTGGTCAACGGCCTCGGCGCCGGCGACGCGTTCGGCGGCGCCCTGTGCCACGGCCTGCTCTCAGCCTGGCCGCTGGAGCGGACCCTGCGTTTCGCGAACGCCGCCGGCGCGCTGGTCGCCGCCCGGATCGAGTGCTCGACGGCGATGCCGGACACCGGCGAGGTGTTGGCGGCGCTGGAGGCCGGGGATGGGTGAGGGGGCGGTCGCTGAGCAGCTGGCCGATCACGGCGATTGTCCGCCGGGTCGCGAGCTCCCAGCCGGTCGCGCTGGCGTTTCCACTGGTGCTGGGCAGCTAGCCGACCGCAGCGTTCTCCCGGCGCGCCCCGACCACCTTCCCGCTCGCGCCGATCGTCCAGCGAGCCCTGGGCAGTGGCAGTGGCAGCGCCAGTGGCAGCAACAGCAGCAGCAACAGCGCCCTGATCCACCATCCCCCAGTCAACCGGCCCGGCGGTGTGGCGCCGGGCCGGTCCGCGCATCCACCCGGCGTCGTATCGCGTGCCCCCTACCGTTCGTGGAGGTCGTCCATGCTTGACGTCGGGGAGCTTCGGCGGTTGCGGCAGGTGCGGGTGGCGGAGCCGGAGGCCATCGCGGCGGCGGCGTCGGCGCGGCGGCGGCGGTCGTTGGTGGAGCGCGGGGGGCGGTTGATGCTCATCGCCGCCGATCATCCGGCGCGGGGGGCGTTGGGGGTGCGGGACGATCCGTTGGCGATGGGGGATCGGCGCGAGTTGTTGGAGCGGTTGGTCGTAGCGCTGGGGCGGCCGGGGGTGGACGGGGTGTTGGCGACCCCTGACATCGTGGAGGATCTGCTGCTGCTGGGCGCGCTGGACGACCGGGTCGTGGTGGGGTCGATGAACCGGGGCGGGCTGGCCGGGTCGGTCTCCGAGCTCGATGACCGCTTCACCGCCTACGACGCCGCCGCCATCGCCGCCTCGGGTCTGGACGGCGGCAAGATGCTGCTGCGCATCGACCTCGGCGACCCCGACACCGTCTCCACGCTCGAAGCCTGCGGCCGCGCCGTCTCTCAGCTGGCCGCGCGCCGCCTGGTCGCGATGATCGAGCCGTTCATGGCGACCCGCGCCGGCGACGGCCGGCTGCGCAACGACCTGTCGGCCGCCGCCGTCGTCCGCGCCTGCGCGATAGCCGGCGGCCTGGGCTCGACCAGTGCTTACACCTGGCTGAAGCTTCCGGTCGTGGAGGACATGGAACGCGTCCTGGCCGCGACCACCCTCCCGGTCCTGCTCCTCGGCGGCGATCCCGACGTGGCCCCGCAGGAGACATACGCCGCCTGGGAGAAGGCCCTTGCCCTGGAAGGCGTTCACGGCCTGGTGGTAGGACGGGCCCTGCTTTATCCACCGGACGGCGACGTCGCGGCGGCAGTCGACACCGCCACCGCCCTCGTGAAGCCCGGAGTCCGCGAATGAGTGCCGGAAACATCCGAACCACCCGCCGCCTGACCGTGGCCCAAGCCCTGGTCCGCTTCCTGGCCGTCCAGCACACCGAACGCGACGGCACCCGCCACCGCCTCATCGAAGGCGTGTTCGGCATCTTCGGCCACGGCAACGTCGCAGGCCTCGGCGAAGCCCTCCTCGGCCTCGAACTCCAGGACCCGGCCCTGCTGCCCTACCGCCAGGCCCGCAACGAGCAGGCCATGGTCCACACCGCCGCCGCCTTCGCCCGCACCCGCGACCGCCTGTCCACCTACGCCTGCACCACCTCCGTCGGCCCCGGTGCCACCAACCTGGTCACCGGTGCGGCCCTGGCCACCGTCAACCGCCTGCCGGTCCTGCTGCTTCCCGGCGACGTGTTCGCCACCCGCACCGCCAACCCGGTCCTGCAGGAGCTGGAGGACCCGCGCAGCCTCGACGTCTCCGTCAACGACACGCTGCGCCCGGTCTCCCGGTACTTCGACCGGATCAACCGCCCCGAACAACTGCCGGCGGCACTGCTCAACGCGATGCGCGTGCTGACCGACCCCGCCGACACCGGCGCCGTGACCCTCGCGCTGCCGCAGGACGTGCAGGCCGAGGCGTGGGACTGGCTCGAAGAGCTGTTCGAGCAGCGCATCTGGCACATCCCGCGCCCGCGTGCCGACATCAGTGCCCTGGCCAGGGCGGGTGCCGCGATCATGAACGCCGAGCGCCCCCTCATCGTCGCCGGTGGCGGCGTCACCTACTCGCAGGCCACTGACACGCTCCGCGCGTTCGCCCGCGCCACCGGCATCCCGGTCGCCGAAACGCAGGCCGGCAAAGGCGCGATGGACGAGGACGACCCGCTGTCCCTGGGTGCCGTCGGCGCGACCGGCACCAGCGCGGCGAACCGCATCGCGGCCCGGGCCGACCTCGTGATCGGTGTCGGCACCCGCTTCTCGGACTTCACCACTGCCTCCCGCACCGTCTTCGCCGACCCCGACGTGCAGTTCGTGACCATCAACATCGCCGCCTTCGACGCCGCCAAACACGCCGCCATCGCAGTCGTCGCCGACGCCCGGACCGCACTGCAAGACCTGACCGGGATGCTTAACGGTTCTCCTACAGGAGCTACATACAGGGCCGAAATCGCTGACGCCCGCTCGGATTGGGCCGCGACCGTCGAGTCCGCCTACCACTTCGCCAACGCGCCGCTGCCCTCGCAAATCGAGGTCATCGCCGCCGTCAACGACGCCGTCGCACCCGGCGACGTGGTCGTCTGCGCGGCCGGCTCGATGCCCGGCGACCTGCACCGGCTCTGGCGCACCGGCGGCGACCCCAAGTCATACCACGTGGAGTACGGCTACTCGTGCATGGGCTACGAGATCGCCGGGGGCCTGGGCGTGAAGCTCGCAGCGCCCGAGCGCGAGGTCTACGTCCTGGTCGGCGACGGCTCCTACCTGATGCTCGCCCAGGAGATCGTCACCGCCGTGGCCGAGGGCGTGAAGCTGATCGTGGTGCTGGTCGACAACGCCGGCTACGCCTCCATCGGCGCACTGTCCGAATCCCTGGGCTCGCAGCGTTTCGGCACCGCCTACCGCTACCGCGGCGCCTCGGGGCGCCTGGACGGCGGGCCGCTGCCGGTGGACCTGGCCGCCAACGCCGCCAGCCTCGGCGCGAACGTCGAGCGCGCGACCGATCTGGAGGAGTTCGTCGCGGCGCTGGACCGTGCCAAGAAGGCCGACCGCCTCACAGTCGTGCACGTCACGACCGATCCGCTGGCCGGCGGGCCCGACGGCGGCGCGTGGTGGGACGTCCCGGTCGCGCAGATATCAGAACTGGAATCCACTCGCGCGGCCCGAACGGGGTATGAGGAGGCGAAGAAGGCTCAACGCCCGTACCTGTAACGCCACAACGGATGTGGAGGAGGCACGTATGGCACCGAGAACACGCTCTTCCATCGGCCGGCTGCTCACGGCAGTGCTGGCCACGGCGCTCCTGATCGCCGGCTGCTCGTCGTCGAGCTCGTCGTCCAAGAACGGGGCCGGTTCCGGCGGTTCCTGCCCCTACACCTTCGCCGTCATCACCCACGGCGACAACGGAAACTTCTGGAGCGTCGTCTACAAGGGCGCCAAGGACGCGGCCAAGGACACCGGCTGCAAACTGTCCGAGACCTACGGCTCCCAGCAGCAGGGCCAGGCCCAGCCTGACGACAACGCCGAGAACGCGCAGATCCAGAACGCGATCAACGCCAAGGTCAACGGCATCATCGTCTCCGACCACGCCCCGAGCGTCATGAACTCCACCCTGGCCGCCGCCTCCGACGCCGGGATCCCGGTGGTGCTGGTCAACGCCGGCTGCGACGACACCGACATCGCCGCGGCCAAGGCCATCACCTGCGTCGGGCAGCCCGAGCAGCTGGCCGGCAAGCAGGCCGGGCAGCGGTTCGCCAAGGAGAACGCGTCCAACGTGCTGTGCGTGATCCACCAGTCGGGGCAGAACCTGCTCGACCGCTGCGACGGCATCGCGCAGGGCCTGGGCGTCGGGCAGAAGTGCACAAGTGGGGACGCCCCCACTTCCGGCCCCGCCTGCACCGAGCTGATCCTGTCCACGCCGAACGCCGCCTCCAACCCGCAGCAGGCGGTCGGCCAGGTGACCGCCTACCTGGCCTCTCACCCAGGTGTCAACGCGGTGATGACGCTGAACAACGCGATCGGCCAGTCGCTGGTCGTCGCCAAGCCGGCGCACGTCAAGATCGCCACCTTCGACCTGTCCAGCGACGTGCAGAACGACCTGGAAGCCTCCCCGCCGACCCTGGACTTCGCCGTGGACCAGCAGCAGTACCTCCAGGGCTACCTCCCGGTGGAATTCCTGTTCCTCTACAACAAGCACGAGGGCAACGCGGTCGGCGGCGGCACCACCGTGGCCAGCGGCCCCAAGCTCGTGGACAGCACGAACATCAAGTCCGTGGCCGCCGCGATCGCGGCCGGGGACGACTGATGATCAGCTCGGACGTCACGGTGGCCCGGCCCGGTGAGGCCGGGCCGCCGGCCGGCAACGGCGACGCAGACGGAGACGGTGTTGACACCGGCGCCGACGGCCTGGTCGGCGCGCTCACCAGGGCCCTGCGGCGCCCGGCCCTCGGGGCGCTGCTCGGGGCGGTCGCGGTGTTCGTGGTCTTCACCGTCACCGACAGCACCCCGCAGCACTTGTGGCTGACCCAGACCGGGTTCCAGGCCTGGGCGCAGCAGGCGGCGTTCTTCGGCATCATGGCGGTGCCGGTCGGGCTGCTGATGATCGGCGGCGAGTTCGACCTGTCGACCGGCGGGATGACCGGCTTCTGCGCGATCATCATGGCGCTGCTGGTCGGGAACGAGCACTGGAACGCCTGGGCCGCTGTCGCTCTGACGTTCGCCTTCGGAGCACTGGTCGGCGCGGTCAACGGGCTCGTCGTGACCCGCTCGGGGCTGCCGAGCTTCATCGTCACGCTGGCCACGTACTTCGTCTTCCGCGGCCTGTCGGTCGGCGGGGTGCTGAAGGTGAACCACGGTAGTACCAACATCGGGCTGACCGGGACGAGCCATCCGGGGCTGAACAGCGCCAAGGACGTCTTCGGCGGCTCGTTCGCGCACAGCAACGGTCTGCCGGGCGGATACCAGACCGCGATCCTGTGGTTCGTCGGCGTCACCGCGGCCGCGGTGTGGCTGCTGGCCCGGACCCGGTTCGGGAACTGGGTGTTCGCCGTCGGCGGCGACGCCGACGCCGCGCGTAAGGTCGGGGTGCCGGTGCGGCGTACCAAGGTCCTGCTGTTCATGACGACCTCGACGGCCGCCGCGCTGGTCGGCGTCATCTCGTTCCTGCAGACCAACACCGCGGTGTCCGAGCAGGGCGTCGGCTACGAGTTCTACTACATCATCGCCGCGGTGGTCGGCGGCTGCCTGCTCACCGGCGGGCACGGCTCGGCGCTCGGCGCGGCGTTGGGGGCGTGCATCATCGGGATGGCGTTGCAGGGCGTCATCTACTCCGGCTGGGACAGCTCGTGGGACTTCACGTTCCTCGGCGCGATCCTGTTCCTGGCCGTGGCCGTCAACACCCTGACCCACCGGAGAGCGATGAGGGCGCGCCGATGACCATGCTGCTGGAGGCCGACGGCGTCGGTAAGTACTTCGGGAACGTGCGCGCCTTGAGCGAGGTGTCGCTGTCGGTGCGCGCCGGCCAGGTGACGTGCGTGCTGGGGGACAACGGCGCCGGCAAGTCGACCCTCATCAAAATCCTGTCGGGCGTGTTCGCACCGGATGAGGGCGAGGTACGCGTCGACGGTGCGGCGGTGAGGTTCCACAGCCCCCGCGATGCCCTCTCCGCGGGTATCGCCACGGTCTTCCAGGACCTGGCGATGGTGCCGCTGATGGCGATCTGGCGGAACTTCTACCTGGGTTCGGAGCCGACAAAGGGGTGGGGGCCGTGGCGGCGCTTCGATGCCCGCGCGGCCCGGGCCGGTACCCGCGAGGCGCTGGCGGCCATGGGCATCGACCTGCGCGATCCGGACCAGCCGGTCGGCACGCTGTCCGGCGGGGAACGGCAGTCGGTGGCGATCGCGCGCGCCGTGCACTTCGGGGCCAGGGTCCTGATCCTGGACGAGCCGACCTCGGCCCTGGGAGTCAAGCAGGCCGGGGTGGTGCTGCGGCGCGTCGTTCAAGCACGGGAGAGAGGACTGGGCGTCGTGTTCATCACCCACAACCCGCACCACGCGCATCCGGTGGGGGACCGGTTCGTCGTACTGAACCGGGGCCGGCTGCTCGGCGACTTCGCCAAGTCCGAGATCGGCCGCGACGAACTGGTGCGGCTGATGTCCGGCGGTGCGGAGCTGGAAACGCTCGGACACGAGCTTGAACGGATCCCGGGCATCGCCGCCAGCGCTGATACCGAAGCCAATGCCCCTGCCGCCACAGCACAAGAAGAGCAAGAACCAGAGCAAGAACCAGAGCAAGAACCAGAGCAAGAACCAGAGCAAGAACCAGAGCAAGAGCAAGAGCAAGCCGGTCCGGCGCCGGCTGAAGCGCTTGATGAAAACAGTTGATCGAAGCCAGCACTGTCGAAGGACCTGGTCATGCCCCTGCCCCGCCCCGCGACCCTCGGCGCGATCCGCGTCGCCCGGGAGGCCGCCACCTTGATCCGCCGCTCGGCCGCCCCGCGCCGGCTCCGCTTCAAGACCGCCGCGGATCTGGTCACCGCCACCGACCTGCGGGTCGAGCGGCTGGTCCGGTCCTGGCTGAAGGACGCGCATCCCGACCACGCCGTCGTCGGTGAGGAGGGCGGCGGTCTGGCCGAGATGGACCTGTCGCGCCCGACGTGGTTCGTCGATCCCGTCGACGGCACCACCAACTTCGTGCGCGGCATCCCGCACTGCGCATGCTCGCTGGCGCTCTGGGACGGCCAGCGGCTCGCGCTGGGGGTGGTCGCCGACGTCGCACGCCGCCGGATCTACTGGGCCGAGGCCGGGCGCGGCGCGTACGAGGGACGCCGGCGGCTGCGGGCCTCCCCGGTGCGCCGGCTGGACCGGGCGGTGCTGGCCACCGGCTTCCCCCCGACCCGGTCCTTCGACGGCGACGACAACCTCGCCGAGTTCTCCTCGGTGTTCCGGCAGTCCCGGGACGTGCGGCGCACCGGCAGCGCCGCGATCGACCTGGCGTGGGTCGCCGCCGGGCGGCTGGACTGCTACTGGGAGCAGCGGTGCGGGCCGTGGGACTGGGCCGCCGGGGTGCTGCTGGTGCGGGAGGCCCGGGGGAAGGCGACGACGTATGCCGGGCTGGAGTGGCATCCCGGGGACGCCGATCTGGTGGCGTCCAACGGGCCGGTGCATCCGGGGCTGGTCGAGGCGTTCTGCGAGGCGCGGGCGGCGGCCGGGTTGCCGGCGCGGCCGCCGCAGCCGGCGTTCGCGGGTCCGGCGGGTTCGGAGGGTTCGGCGAGTTCGGCGGGGGCGCCCGCTTCGTCGTCGGCTTCGTCAGCCTCGTCGGCGTCGGCCTCGCCGGCCTCAGCCGGGTAGCTCGCGCAGCTTGCGCAGCGGCGAGCCGAGCAGGAACAGGACGCTGCAACTGGCGCCGATCGTCGAGATCCACAAGGAGGTGCGCATCCCGACGGTCGTGGCCAGCCAGCCGCCGGTCAGCGCGCCGAGCGGGCGGATGCCGTAGTTGATGGTCTGCAGGACGCCGGAGATGCGCGAGCGCAGGTCGTCCGGCATGACCGCGGTGATGTAGGCGTTGGCGGAGACGTCCAGCACCATGCCGCCCAGGCCCGAGAGGAATTCGTAGGCGAACAAGGTCAGCACGATCAGCGCCTTGGGCCCGGCGGCCAGCGCCACCAGTACGTGCGGTGCCGCGAAGCCGAGGAACCCCAGCGTGATGCCCATGCCGATCCCGATGCGGGCGACCACGCGGCTGGTCACGGCCGCGCCGACGAGCCCGCCGACCGCCCCGGCACCCAGGGCCAGGCCGAGCAGGCCGGCGTTGATGTGCAGGTAGGTGGTGGCGTAGAGGATGAACAGCGCCTGGAAGATGAAGTCGAAGAAGTTGACGGTGGCCACCGCGCCCAGCAGAGCCCTGATGCCGGGAGTACCGGTGATCCAGCGCAGCCCGGCCAGGAAACCGCCCTTGGCCTCGCGGTCCGGCACCGGCTCGACCGGCCGGATGCGGCTCAGCGAGAGTGCCGAGACCAGGTAGCTGACCGCGTCGGCGACCAGCGCGAACGGTGCGGTGAGCAGCTGCACGGCCAGCCCGCCGAGGCCGGGACCGGAGACGGAGGCGAAGGCGCGGCTGCCGTTGCTCAGCGAGGACGCCTGCATGAGCTCGGCCTTGGGCACCATCGCGGCGAACAGGGTGTTGTCGGAGATGCTGAACAACACCCCGAGGGTCCCGACGACGAGCTCTGCGACGATCAGCTGCGGGAGCGTCAACACGCCGAAGGCATAGGCGACCGGCACCGAGAGCACGGCCAGGAACCGCCCGACATCGGCGACGAGCATGATGCGCCGCCGACTCGACCGCCGATCGACCCAGATACCGGCCGGGATCGAGAGCAGCAGCGCCGGGATCATCGGCGCGGCGGTGAGCCAGGACATCGCGGTCGCCCCGGCGCCGAAGAGCAGGACCGCGGCGAGCGGCATCGCGATGCGGTGGACCTCGTCGCCGATGAGGGAGACGCTGTGGCCGAGCCAGAAGCGGCGGAAGTCGCGACGGTGCAGGACCGCGGGCACGCGCTGCTGGAGGCCGGGCGGGAGGAGGCGGGATATCGCGCCGGCGGTGGGGGCTTCGGCGGGAGCTTCGGTGGCGGCGGTCATGACTGGGGACCTTGAGCGTCGGAGGTCGAATCAGAGCCAGTACCCGAGTCGGTGTCAGTGCCCGTGCCGTCCTCAGCACCTCCCGCCGGCCGCCGATCCTTCCGATAAGCGATCCGCAGCACCTGCACCAGCTCCGCGCCCTCCGGCCGCAGCTCCGGCGTGGTGTTGCGCTCGTCGAACCGGCTGATCAGTGCGTCGATCCCGTCCCTGAGTTCCAGCAGTTCGGCGGGCGTCAGGTAGAGCATGCGGTCGCCGAAGGCCTCGGCCTCCTGCCATTCCTTCGGCAGCCGGTCCCAGTTGCGCTCGGCGTACAGCACCTCCTCGAAGTACTGCTGCGCCAGGAACACGCGCAGTTCCGCGGTCGCCGCCGCGACGGCTGGGTCCGTCGCGGCTCGCGGGATGCTCGTGAACTGTGCCGTGGCGCGCCACGGCTTCTGCCGTCCGGGTCCGGGTACCTCCTCGACCAGGCCGTACTTCGCGAGCATGCGCAGGTGGTAGCTGCAGCTGGCCACTGATTCGCCGGTGAGTTCGGCGGCGCGGGTGGCGGTCAGCGGGCCGTCGGTGCGCAGCAGGGCGACCAGGGCCATCCGGGTGCGGTGGGCGTAGGCGCGGATGGCTTGCGGGTCGGTGAGATGCAAGGCGTCATCGTGCTCTGAGCCGGTCATGCATCTAAAGATAGCTTTCTAAAGAAACCTTTACAAGGCTCCCCGCCGAGGTCGGCCACCGGCTCGCCCGCTCGCCCGCTCACGCGCTCACCCCTCGAAGGTCATCACCTCCACCTGGAACGGGGCCTCCCCGAACAAAGCCACCGCCGCCCGGTAGCCGCTCGGCACCGGGACCGGCAGCACCCGGTGCCGGTGCGAGCTGGCCGGCTCCACGCACGCCACCAGATCCCGCTGTAGCACCGCAGCCTTCGTGTTCGCCCAGCCCAGGCCGCCGGCCACCTTCGCCGCAGCCTCCTTGCGGGTCCACAGGCGCGCGTAGCGGTCGTTCTGCTCATGCAGATCGTGGCCGCCGGCGACGTAGCGTGCCTCGAACGGCAGGAAGTAGCGCTCGGACATGTCCACCGGGTCCAGGCCCTCGGCCAGTTGCCGGACGTCCACGCCGACCTCGCGGGTCGCGGCCACCGCCAGCAGGGCCAGCGCGCCGTCGTGGGCCAGGCTGATGTGCGGGCCGCCGCCGGTCAGTGCCGGCTTGCCGTTGAAGTCCGGGGTGAAGTCCAGGGACGCGGGGGCGAGGTCCAGTTCGCGGCCCAGGATCACGCGGCGCGCGCCGTGGGCGACGAGGTAGCGGTGCCGGTCGCGTTCGTGCAGGAAGTCGGCGGCGTGTGCCTTCTCGTCGTCGTCGAGCAGGTCCTGGTAGCCCTCGGCGGTCTCCGGGGCGGTGTCGGTGGTGATGACCCAGACGCGGATCCGGTCGGTCATGGGCGCACCGCCGGGCGGCGGGCGGTGTGGTGGGTGGCGTGGCGGGTGACGACGTGGCGGGTGACGACGTGGCGGGCTGCGGGGTCGCGGAAGTCGGTCGGGCGCGGTGGAGCGTCGTTTTCGGTCTCCATGGAGTTCACGTTTCCGAGCGGTGCCGCTCCAAACGCGCCGCCGGCGCTCCCGGTGCGGGCATCGTGACCAGGCTCTGGGCCGGCGGCAGCGATTTGTTGTCAGTAGGTCGCAATAGTCTTTTTCCCATGACCGAACCCGTGATCCGCGCGATGCGTGAGAGCGACCTGCCGGCGTTGTTCGAGATCCAGTGTGACGCCGAGGGCCAGACGATGGCCGCGTTCACGAGCACGGCGAACGACCGCGAGGCCTACCTGGACAAGCATCGCCGGCTGTTGGCCGACGAGCGGATCGTGCAGGTGGTGGTGGAGGACGGCGGCGAGGTCGTCGGCAGCGCGGCGGCCTTCCCGCTGGGCGACGACATCGATGTGACGTACTGGATCCGGCGCGATCGCTGGGGGCGCGGCCTGGCCGGGGCGGCGTTGGCGGCGGTGCTGGAGCAGGTGGAGGTGCGGCCGGTGTTCGCCTCGGCGGCGTTCGACAACCTCGCCTCGCAGCGGGTGCTGGAGAAGAGCGGGTTCAAGCCGACCGGGCGGGCGCGGGGGTTCGCCGAGGCCCGGGGCGAGGAGATCGAGGAAGTGCTGTTCCGGCTGGACTGAGCGGAGATTATGATCGAACCCTGATGACGAGTACGGGCCCTGGTGCCGAGTCTGCGAAGTCGGCCATGTCTGGCAAGTCGGCCGAGTCCGCCGACTGTGCCGACTGTGCCGACTGTGCCGACTGTGCCGAGTCTGCCGGATCCGGTCTGGCCGAAGCCGCAGCCGATACCGCCGATTCCGGCGGTTCCGTCGATGCCGCGCTGGCCGAGGCCGAGCACTGGTTCGTCCGTCACGGCGTCCCGCACTTCGTCGAGGACCGCTACACCGTCGCGTCCCTGCCCGCCCCCCTGCGGCCCTTCGCGGCCGTGATCCGGCTGGCGCGCCTGGGCGCCATGCTCGGCTACTGGACGGTACGGCGGGTGTTCGCCGAGATGCGCGAGGTCGGGCACCTCGCCGTCCGCGCGCTGCCGCTGCTCGCGCTGTTCGGCATGGTCATCTTCTTCAGCGGCGACTTCTGGCGGATCGCGGCGGCCCTGACCACCGGCTGGCTGTGGGTGACGGCCGCCTTCTTCGTGCTGCTGATCCAGGCCTTCCTGGTCGCGCGGCTGCCGGAGGAGACCGGCACGCTGCCCCGGGCCTGCACGCCGGACCGGATACGCGCCAGCTGCGCGGCCACCCCGCTGGCCCCGCTGGCCGAGGCCGAACCGGACCTGGCCACCGATCCGGCCCTGGGTCTGGGCCAGCGCCGCAACATGTTCCTGTACCTGCTGCTCACCCAGACCATCCAGATCAGCCTGCTGAGCTGGATGGTGTTCTTCTTCTACGTGGCCTTCGGCGCCATCGCGATCCGGCCGCCGGTGTTGGAGGACTGGCTCAAGCACGTGCCGGCCGACGCGCGGCTGTGGGGCGTGCGGATCCCGGGCGTCAGCAGCGAACTGCTGCACGTGGCGGTGCTGCTGGCAGGCCTGAGCGCCCTGTACTTCGCGATCACCGCGCTGACCGACACCGTCTACCGGCGCGAGTTCTTCGACCGGACGCTGGCCGAGCTCGACAAGGCCATCCACATGCGTTGCGCGTATCTGACGGTGCGCGGCAAATCCTGACGGTGCAAGGCAAATCCTGATCGCGCGCAGCCGCGGCTGACCGCGCGGCCGTCTCGAACTCCCCGCCCCCGCCCTACCGCTTGAACCCGACGCCGCCGTCGAACCAGATGGCGGCCCAGTCCTCGCGCGCCGTCCCGTCCGGCCGCCACAGCGGGACGTTCACCACACCGGGCTCGACCAGCTCCAGGCCGTCGAACAGGGCCGTGATGCCCTCCCGGTCCCGGACGGTGAACTGCGAGGTCGCGTTGTCCCAGCCCTTGCGGGCCTCGGCCGAGGTCTGCGGGTCGCCGCCGTCGGTGCCGTGCGAAATCACCAGCGCGCTGCCCGGCGGCAGGGCGTCGCGGAACGCCGCGACGATGCCGTGCGCGTCCTCCTCGGGCTTGATGAAGTGCAGCAGCGCGACCATCAGGACCGCGATCGGCCGGTCGAAGTCGAGCACGCCGCGCACCGCCGCGTTGTCCAGGATGGAGGCCGGATCGCGCACGTCGGCCACCACGATGGCGGTCAGCGCGGGATCGGCGCCGGCCAGCAGCGCGCGGGAGTGGACGGCGACCACCGGGTCGTAGTCGACGTAGACCACCCGCGCGTCGGGATGGATCGAGCGGGCCACGTCGCCGGTGTTGCCGGGGCCGGGGATGCCGGTGCCGATGTCCAGGAACTGCGTGATCCCGGCCTCGACCAGGTGGCGCACCGCGCGGCCGAGGAAGGCGCGGTTCTCCTGGACCATCTCTTTGGCGCCGGGCAGGGCCTTCAGGACGACCTCGGCCGCCTGGCGGTCGACGTCGAAGTGGTCCTTGCCGCCGAGCAGGCAGTCGTAGATGCGCGCGGGGTGGGCCTTCGTGGTGTCGATCAGCGGCGGCTCCCAGCCGGGAGACAGCGGATCCTCGCCCAGCTTCGCCATGGTCTCGTCCACGACCCGCCCCCCTCTGTTCAGCACGACCAGTGGGAAGAGAATCTAGCAGGACCCTACTTCAGCAAACGCGACATTCGCCGATCAGCCAACGGTTTGCCGCCGGTCTGGCAGGTCGGGCAGTACTGCAGCGAGGAATCGGCGAAGGACACCTCGCGGATCGTGTCGCCGCACACCGGGCACTTCTCGCCGGTGCGGCCGTGCACCCGCAGCCCGGACTTCTTCTCCGACTTCAGATCCTTCATCGGCAGCCCGCGCGAGCGCTCGACGGCGTCGGTCAGGGTGTTGATGGTCACCTGGTACAGGTCGGCGACCTCATCGGGGGTGAGCTTGGCCGCCAGTTTGAACGGGGACATGCGGGCGGCGTGCAGGATCTCGTCGGAGTAGGCGTTGCCGATGCCGGCCAGCACGCTCTGGTCGCGCAGCACGCCCTTGATCTGCCGGCGCTCGCCGTCCAGCAGCCCGGCCAGCACCTCCACGGTGAACTCCTCGGACAGCGGATCGATGCCCAGGCGCGCGATACCCGGCACCTCGGTGGGGTCGCGCACGACGTAGACCGCCAGCCCCTTCTTCGTCCCGTACTCGGTCACGTCGATGCCGCTGCCGGCCGGCTCCGCCATCCGGATCCGCAACGCCAGCGGCCCCTTGCCCGGCCGGGGCGGCGCCGTCGGCAGCTGCTCCTGCCAGCGCACCCACCCGGCGCGCGCCAGATGCAGCACCAGGTGGACCTCCCCGACGCTGAAGTCGAGGAACTTCCCATGCCGCGTCACCCCGCTGACCACCTGGTTTTCCAGGGCCGACAGGGGCGGGTCGTAGGTCTTGAGGGCCTGGATGGCGACTGGCGTGGCCGCCGCCACCGCGTGGCCGGCGAGGTGTTCGTCCAGGAACGCGGCCAGCGCCTGGACCTCCGGCAGTTCGGGCATGACAGCTACTCTGCCCGCTGACGCGGCGCCGCGCTCGCTGGACGGGCCGGAGCTGGGCGAACAGGCCGCGAACACCCTTTCGGCGGCGCGCGACGTCTGCGACGCTGAGCGGGTGCGCCGAATACGTGGCACCGCCGCGCGGCTGCTGTGTGTCCTGCTTGCCGTGGCCGCCGCGGGGTGGCTCGGGGTGCGGGTCTCGGACGCCGCCGGGGTCAGGCTGGAGGCCGGTCCGGCGCTCGAGACGGTCGACCTGGCCCGGTCGGTGCCGCAGCAGGGGACGTACCACGTCGCCGACGCTGGCGGGCTCCTGTGGTCGTTGCAGTCGCCTGACGCGGCTGATCCGGCCGAGTACGCCTTTACACCCGGCCACGACCCCGGCGCCGGCCCCGGATTCGGCGTGCGGGTGCAGGTTCTGGTCGCGGGCGAGGCTGTCGCCGAGCAGACCCTGTTCCGCGCTCTCCCGGAATCCACACGGCAGCTCGATATCGCGCAGGAAGGCCTTGCCGGATCACTGTTCCTTCCGCCACAGGTCGCTGCCGCGACCCCGGCGGTCATGGTGATCGGCGGGTCCGAAGGCGGCATACCGAGAACGGAGGCCGCCGCGTTCGCCGCGGTCGGCTACCCCAGCCTGGCGGTCGGCTACTTCGGCGAACCCGGGCTGCCGGCGTGTCTGTGTTCGATCCCGTTGGAGTACTTCGCCCACGCCGTGGCGTGGCTGCGGACCCAACCCGGCTTCGCGTCCCGCCCGCTGGTGCTGTGGGGCGCGTCCCGGGGCGGCGAGGGCGCGTTGATCCTGGCCTCCTACCAGCCGAGCCTGTTCGACGCGGTGGTCGCGGTCGCGCCGAGCGCCCACATCAACGGCGCCTTCGGCGACGGCGCTGTCAAAGCCCCCTCGGCCTGGACGATGAACGGGCAGCCGCTCACCGCGAGCCGGATCCCCGTGGCCGCGATCCGGGTCCCGGTGCTGCTCAGGGACCCAGGACGCCAACGCGCTCGCCGCCGCTGATGCCTGGCCGCGGATCCTCGCCTTCATCGGCAAGGCACGGCCGAGGTCCTCCGCACCTGACGGGTGAAAAAGCGCGCGCCACGCTTGCGGTTCACCGAGCTCGCCTGAATCGACCGCTAGATTCCGGGCATCCAATACGGAATCGGGAGTTGTCGTGCGTAAGTGCGTGTCATTGGCCGCTGTGGCGTCCACCGCCTTCGGGCTGGCCGCGTGTTCGTCTCCGGACCAGCACCGGGAGCCCGCCGGAGCGGCGCGGCCGCTCAGTGCGCCGGCCTCGCAGGCCGTCGTGCGGGCTGAGAAGGTGCACGCCGCCCCGGCTGTGCCCGCGGCGTCCGGCGCGCAGCCGGGCCAGGCTGCTCTGCGGCACGGCGCTGCCGCCGGTGTCGCCGAACCGGTGCTCATTCCGTCCGGCACCACCGATGTGGCCCCGCAGCCTGCGCATCCGCGGGCCGCCGAGCGCCACCCGGTGGCGGCCGCCCCGGCCCCGGTGCCCGCCGCGCCGCGTCCGGCCCCGGCGCCGCCCGCGACGGACAGCCCGATGTACGACCCGAACGCCTCGGTGACCGCGCAGATCGTGGACGCCGTCGCCGCCGCGCGCATGGACGGCAAGGCCGTGCTGCTCGACTTCGGCGCCAACTGGTGCACCGCGTGCAGGGCGCTGGAGCGGGCGATGCAGACGCCGAAGGTCCAGGCGGTCCTGGCGCAGTCCTACCACGTGGTGCACATCGATCTGGGCAACGCCGACCCGCAGCACCTGGCGATGGCCACGCAGTTCGACCCCATGGGCACCTTCGGCATGCCGCTGCTGGTGGTGCTCAACTCCGACGGCACCTTCCGCGCCGACTCCGCCCACACCGGCCAGCCGAAGTACACCGAGGCGGACATGGCGGCCTGGCTGGGGCAGTGGGTCCGGTGAAGTCTTCCAACGTCCTCACCGTCGCGGCGCTGTCCGGCGTCCCGGTGCTCGCCGCTCTCGCCTTCGCCAGCACAGTGCACCGGCACGCGCACGACGTCGGCTTTACCGACCAGGGCGTCAGCGTGGCGATGCACCTGTCCGAGGACGGCAGCAGGCTGCTGACGACGTTCACCCCGCAGCGTCCCGGCTTCCACCTGTACAGCGTCGGACTGCCCGCCGACGGCATCCAGGGCCTGGGCCGGCCGACGCGCGTCGAGGTCGCCGGCGCCCTGCGCAGCCGTGGGCCGCTGACCGCCCAGTCGCCGGTGCGGATGCTGCCGATGCAGGGTACTGATGTGAGCTTCCCGGTGTATCCCGACGGTCCGGTGACCACCGAGCTGCCGGTGGACGTGGACTCTCATGGGGATGCCAAGGTGCTGGTCAGCTATGCCGCGTGCAGCCCGCAGGAGTGCCTGATGCCGGTGAGTTCGCATCCGGTGGAGCTGACCGCGTCGGCCTTGTCGACTATGCGGGGCTGACAGGGCTGACGGGACTCGTAGGACTTGGGGCCGGTGGCTGTGCCGGTGCCGGGGCCTGGTGCGGCGCGAACCGGTCGGCTGCCGAGCGCGCCCGGTGCGTACGCTCGATCGCCTGGCCCCAGTACGTCCCGCCGAGCATCAGCACGGCCCCGGCGACGGCCGGGGCCGCCAGGTGCTCGCCGCCGAGTGCCACCCCGGACGCGACGGCCCAGACCGGCTCGGTGCCGAGCAGCAGGCTGGCGCGGCTGGCCGAGGTGCGGCGCACGGCCCAGGTCTGCGCCACGAACGCGAACACGCTGCAGAACAGCGCCAGGTAGACCATCTCGGCCCAGGCGCCCGTGCTCGCGTGCGTCAGCTTCGGCAGGTCGGCGGCGGCTGGCAGGGCGAACAACGCCGTGCCGACGTACGTCTGGACCACGGTCAGACTCAGGGGTCTGATGTCACTGCCGGCGGTGAGCCGGCCGACGAGGGCGACGTGCGCGGCCCGCACCACTGCGGCGGCCAGCATCAGCAGGTCCCCGGCGCTGGGCGTGTGCAGCCCGCCGCTGCCGCTCATCAGCAGCCCCACGGCGAGCACGCACACGCCCGACGCGGCGAAGTAGCGCGCCGGAAGGGCTCCGCCGCGCCGGTCGAGCAGCGGGGTGAGGATGATCGTCAGGCTGATGATGAGGCCGGCGTTGGCCGCGGAGGTGTGGGCCACGCCGTAGGTCTCGATGATCAGGACGCCGGCCTGGGTGAGGCCGAGAAGCGTGCCGACGCGCAGCTCCGCGCTGCTCGGACGCAGCTCGCGCCGGGCGGCCAACAGCGCGGAACCGGACGCCGCAGACAGCGCGTAGCGCGCCACCAGCACGACCAGCACCGACGTCGCGGCCGCGGCCGACTTCGCGGCGAGGTAGCTGGAGCCCCAGACGAACGCGACGAGCAGCAGCACAAGGTCGGTTCGGCGGTCGGTGCCGCCGCCGGAGGGAGTGCCGGGGCGGTCGGTGCCACCGCCGGTGGGAGTGCCGGGGCGATCGGCGGTCAGGTGAGTCACCCGGCCATCGTCGGGGCGCGCCGTCGGTGTAGTCGAGGACGTCATTCTCAACCAACCATGAAGTCTGCCTACACTGTCGCCCCATGGACGAACGCCAGCTGCGGATCCTGCGCGAACTCGGCGAGCTGGGCAGCGTCGCGGCCGTCGCCGAGGCGCTGCTGGTCACGCCCTCGGCGGTGTCGCAGCAGCTGCGCCTGCTGCAGCGCACCGTCCCGGTCCCGCTGACCGAGCGCGCCGGGCGCCGCCTGGTGCTCACCACCGCCGGGCAGGCGCTCGCCGACGCGGCGATCGAGGTGCAGGCCGCACTGGCCCGGGCCCGGCAGGTGGTGGAGGAGTTCGTGGCCGAGCCGGCCGGGACGGTCTCGGTGGCGGCGTTCCACAGCGCGGCGCTGGTGTTCTTCCCCAGGCTCCTGCGGGCCCTGGCCGACCCTGGATCGCCGCGCCTGGTGCTGGCCGACCAGGACGTGGCCCAGGAGCGGTTCCCGAAGCTGACCCGCGAATACGACCTGGTCCTGGCGCACCGCTTCGACCACGCCCCGCCCTGGCCGCGCACCGTCACCGTCACCCCGTTGTTGCACGAGCCGCTGGACATCGCCCTGCCCGCCGGCCACCGCCTGGCGGCCAAGGGGCGCCTGACACCCCGCGACGTCGCCGCCGAGCCGTGGGTGACGGTGCACGACGGCTTCCCGGTCCTGCCGCTGGTCGAGGCGATCGCCACCGCCGCCGGCCGGCGTCCGGAGCTGGTGCACCGGGTCAACGAGTTCACCGTCGTGGCCGAACTGGTCGCGGCCGGCGGCGGGGTGATCGCGCTGCTCCCGCGCTGGACCACGCGCCCGCACCCCGGCGTGGTGCTGCGTCCGCTGTCGGGGGTGCGGGCCCGCCGGCACATCGACGTGCTGCACCGACCCGAGGCGTCGGCGCGGCGCGCGGTGCGCACGGTGGTGGGGGAGCTGCGGCGGGCGGCGGCGGAGGTGCAGGGGTAGGAGTTCGGTATCGCGGTGTCGATGTCCGGGCATCCCGTTCGTCTGTACTCACGAAGGAGCGGCGTCCAAGGCCGCCCCGGTACGAGCAACAGTGGAGGACACCGTGACGAACACCCGGCCGAACACCCCGCCGATCGTCGACATGGCCACCTGGCAGACAGCCCGGGACGAGCTTCTGCTCCGCGAGAAGGCCCACACCCGCGAGGGCGACGCCATCGCCGCGGCCCGGCGCCGGCTGCCGATGGTGGAGTTCGACGGGAGCGTCAAGGTCGTCGGGCCCGATGGGCCGGTCCCGTTCCTGGACCTGTTCCAGGGCCGCGACGAGCTCCTGGTCTACAAGCACATGTGGTACGACGGCGCGCCGCACCAGGGCCAGTGCGAGGGCTGCACGCTCTCGGCCTGGCACATCAGGGACGCCGACTACCTCAACGTCCGCGGGGTGTCGTTCGCTGTGGTGACCACCGGGGCGTGGGAGGAGGTGGCGCCGTTCGTCGAGTTCATGGGGTACACCCAGCGGTGGTACTCCGTGCGCGGCCTCGAGGAGCCGGCAGGCGGCGAGATGGGCGCCATCGCCAGCTATCTGCGTGACGGCGACCGGGTCTTCCTCACCTACTCGTCCACCGACCGCGGTACCGAGGCGTTCATCGGCACCTTCGCGCTGCTGGACATGACGCCGTACGGCCGCGGCGAGGCGTGGCAGGACAGTCCGGACGGCTGGCCCGAGGGCCGCGGTCCGGCCTGGTTCTGGCGCTCGGACGCCGACGGGAAGGGTGGGCCCGGGCCGACCAGCCGTCCCGTGCCGCAGTGGGGCCGGCCCGGTGCCACACCCGAGCAGACCCTCGGGCGCCAGGACGCCTGCCACTAGGAACAGCACGCCGGCTCCTAGGAGCAGCACGCCGGCTACTAGGACGCTTGCCCGCCACTGATTCGAATCGGCACACCGCTCAACCGCCCCAGCGGCCCCACTCACCGCACCCCGGCAACCGTTCACCGCATCGCGCCCACCGATGGTCCACTTCGCCCGCCGCGCGCCATGTCCACCGTCCGCTTCGCTACCTACGGTGACAAAGACGCGGCCGGTGTGGGCCGGCGGCGTCCGTCAGACAAGGGAAGGGACGCACCTGCCGTGAGTGAGACCCCCAACACCCCCGCCCCCGCGCCGTCCTCGGGTATCGCCGATCCGGCCCCGCTGGGCCTGGCCGGATTCGCCATGACCACGTTCATCCTGAGCGTCATCAACACCAACATGATCTCCGAGAAGGGCGGCGGGGACGTCGTCCTGGGCCTGGCCCTGTTCTACGGGGGCCTCGCGCAGCTGCTGGCCGGCATGTGGGAGTTCCGGCGCGGCAACACCTTCGGGGCCACCGCGTTCTCCTCCTTCGGCGCGTTCTGGCTCAGCTACTGGGCGATCGTGCACTGGAGCTCCGGCGAGGACGCCCACAAGACGATCGGGCTGTACCTGTTCGCCTGGTTCCTGTTCACCGGCTACATGACCGTGGCGGCGCTGCGGACCAACGGCGCGGTGCTGGCCGTGTTCGGCCTGCTGACGCTGACGTTCCTGCTGCTGGCCGTCGGCGCCTGGCAGAACTCCACCTCCGGCCCGGCCGCCTTCACCAAGATCGGCGGTTTCGTCGGCATCGTCACCGCGCTGGCGGCCTGGTACGCCTCGCTGGCGGCGGTGGCCAACGAGACGCACAAGAAGCAGTTGTTCCCGACCTGGCCGCGATGAGCCGGGGGGAATAGCGTGGAACGAGGGCCGCAGTTTTGCGGTCCTCGTTCCCTTCCGTCGCGACGACTGGGGTTGGGAGACATGAGCGATAACAGCGTCAACCAAGAGACACTCTCGAACCTGCTCAGGGAGAACCGGCGCTTCGCCCCGCCGCCGGACGTGGCCGACCACGCCAACGTCACCGCGGCCGCCTACGCCGAGGCCGACGCCGACCGCGAGGGGTTCTGGGCCGCGCAGGCCGGACGGCTGCACTGGGAACACCCCTGGACGCAGGTCCTGGACTGGACCGAACGGCCCTTCGCGAAGTGGTTCGTCGGCGGGAAGCTGAACGCCGCCTACAACTGCGTGGACCGGCACGTCGAGGCCGGCCACGGCGACCGGGTCGCCATCCACTTCGAGGGCGAGCCCGGCGACTCGGTGTCGCTGACCTACGCCCAGCTCAAGGACGAGGTCTGCAAGGCCGCCAACGCCCTGACCGAGCTCGGCGTCACCGCCGGGGACCGGGTCGCGATCTACATGCCGATGCTCCCGCAGACCGCGGTGGCCATGCTGGCCTGCGCCCGCATAGGCGCCGTGCACTCGGTGTGCTTCGCCGCGTTCTCCCCGGAGGCCCTGCGCGGCCGCATCGAGGACGCCGGCGCCAAGCTGCTGATCACCGCCGACGGCTACCACCGGCGCGGCTCGGTGGTGAACCTCAAGGCCAACGCCGACGAGGCCGCCGCCGCCTCGCCGACCATCGAGAAGGTGCTGGTCGTCCGGCGCACCGGCCACGACGTGGCCTGGGACCACGACCGGGACGTGTGGTGGCACGAGCTGGTGGACGCGCAGTACGCCGAGCACACCGCCGAGGGCTTCGACTCCGAGAACCCGCTGTTCATCCTCTACACGTCCGGCACCACGGGTAAGCCCAAGGGCATCCTGCACACCACCGGCGGGTACTTGACGCAGGCTTCGTACACCCACCACGCGGTGTTCGACCTGAAGCCGGAGTCGGACGTGTACTGGTGCACCGCCGACGTCGGCTGGGTGACCGGGCACTCCTACATCGTCTACGGCCCGCTCTCCAACGGCGCGACCGAGGTGATGTACGAGGGCACCCCCGACACGCCGCACCAGGGCCGCTTCTGGGAGATCGTCCAGAAGTACAAGGTCACGCTGCTCTACACCGCGCCGACGGCCATCAGGACCTTCATGAAGTGGGGCTCGGCGATCCCGGCGAAGTTCGACCTCAGCTCCCTGCGCCTGCTGGGCTCGGTCGGCGAGCCGATCAACCCCGAGGCCTGGATCTGGTACCGGGAGAACATCGGCGGGGGCCGCACCCCGGTGGTGGACACCTGGTGGCAGACCGAGACCGGGGCCATCATGATCTCCCCGCTGCCCGGCGTCACCGAGGCCAAGCCGGGCTCGGCCATGCGGCCGCTGCCGGGCATCTCGGCGGACGTCGTGGACAAGAACGGCACGCCGGTCCCGAACGGCGGCGGCGGGTACCTGGTGCTGGACAAGCCCTGGCCGTCGATGCTGCGCGGCATCTGGGGCGACCCGCAGCGCTTCATCGACACCTACTGGGCCCGGTTCGCCGAGCAGGGCTACTACTTCGCCGGCGACGGCGCGAAGAAGGACGAGGACGGCGACCTGTGGCTGCTGGGCCGCGTCGACGACATCATGCTCGTCTCCGGCCACAACATCTCCACCACCGAGGTCGAGTCCGCCCTGGTGTCGAACCCGGTCGTCGCCGAGGCCGCCGTGGTCGGCGCCAAGGACGAGACCACCGGCCAGCGCATCGTCGCCTTCGTCATCCTGCGCGGCGGCAACGAGGAGCACGCCGAACTGGCCGAGACCCTGCGCGAGCACGTCAGCAAGGCCATCGGCCCGATCGCCAAGCCGCGGCAGATCATCGTGGTGCCGGAGCTGCCCAAGACCCGCTCCGGCAAGATCATGCGCCGCCTGCTGCGCGACGTCGCGGAGGACCGGGCGATCGGGGACACCACGACGCTGGCCGACTCCACGGTGATGGAGCTGATCTCGGAGAAGCTGCCGCACGCCGAGGAGGAGTGAGGCGGCAGATCGAAGGCGAAGGAGGCAGCCATGCCGGTGGACCCGATGCAGCCCGACACCTACGAGGAGAACGGTACAGGCGCGATCGAAATCGACGCCGAGACGCCTGAAGCCGACGCGGCGGAGCAGTACGCGGATCTCGCCCCGCAGGACGACGAGGCCCCGGGCCGGATCGACCCCGATGCCGTGAACGAGGCCGACGCCGTCGAGCAGGCGCGGGTCGTCGCGCTCGACGAAGACGACTATCGGTGAATCGGTGAATCGGTGAACCGGTGAATCGGTGATCCGGCCCCCGAGCTACGACGACGGAGGAGACTCAGAGCAAAGAAACCGGCGACGCCACGCCAACGACACCGCCTCAGGCGTCCTGAAATCCTGATCACCGGGACCGGTGTTCCGGTCGTGATCCGTGCTTTCGACGCCTGAGAAAGATGCCCTGTGAAGGAGCCAGATCCGTGGCGATCAGACGCTGACCGCGCCGCTGCTGATGGCGATGCCGATGCCAGTGGCGCGGCGCAAGCGCTCGGCCGGACGGCGAGCCTGGCCGAGCGCCGTGCGGCCGCCGCCCGGATGTTGCGCGCGAGCCCGGCCAGATCCGATCGCGAGATCGGCAGGACGGTGGGACTGTCCGCCGACACCGTCTCCGCGGTGCGCCGGACGCTCGGCGAGCGGCGGGCCGGGCGGGTCCGGGTCGGCGGCGACGGACGTGCGCGGCCGGTCAGCGCCGAGCAGGGCCGGCGGGCCGCGGCGCGGCTGCTCGCCGAGCAGCCCGACACCCCGGTGCGGACGATCGCCCGGGAGGCCGGGATCTCCCTCGGCACGGCGCATGACGTGCGGCGCAGGGTGCTCGCGGGGCTGTCTCCGGTCCCCGGGGACCGTGGTGTGGCCCAGCCGTCAGAGCACGGGAGCGGCCCATCGGAACTGGTTCCCGCGCCCCGCCGGACGTCCCGCCGCGACCCGGCCGCCGCATTGGAGGCCCTGCGGCGCGATCCCGTGCTGCGCTACTCGCAGAGCGGTCGCAAGATCCTGCGACACCTCGAGGCCCAACTTCTCGCCGCGGGCCAGCTGGCGGAGCTGTGCGAACAACTCCCGGCACATTGCGGTATCCACGTCGAGACCGTGATCCGGTACATCGGCACGACGTGGGCCGATGCCGGGCGGGCCGTGCATTCGCGTTCAACCGGCGGAATCGACAGTTGAACGTCATCTGCGCAGGTGGGCGACGGTGTGAATAGAGAATTCAGGCCGTTCCAAAGCATGCCATCTTATGGTCTTCATAAGCGGTAGCGCCTCGAAGGAAAGGAACCTGACTAGACCGGAAGTCCTCCTCCCCCGAGGTCGGTGTGCTAAGACGGGGGCATGCCGCCCTCAGGGCAAAGGGCTGCGGCTCTACCCGGCGGAGCGCCTGACGCGCGCCGTCCTAAGCCTGGGGCAACACCGACCGCACGGCCTCATCGGACCGGCCGACCACCGCGTGCCCGTCGTCGGCGGTGATGATCGGGCGCTGGATCAGGATCGGGTGCTCGGCCATGGCCGCGATCCAGCGCTCGCGGTCGGCGTCGCCCTCCCGGCCCCACTGCTTGACGCCGAGATCCTTGGCGACCTGCTCGCCGTCGCGCACGATGTCCCACGGCTCCAGGCCCAGGCGCGTCAGGATGTCGCGCAGCTCCTGGGCGGTCGGCGGGTCGTCGAGGTAGCGGCGGACGGTGTACTCGGCGCCGGCGGCGTCCAGGGTCTCCTGGGCGATGCGGCACTTCGAGCAGCGGGGGTTGATCCAGATCTCCATGGTCAGACGGTAGCGGACCGGGTCGGCTGCCCAGGTCAGCCGCAGCGGTCAGCTGGCGAGGTCAGCCGCCTACGTCGGCCGTCCCGGGTCAGCCGCCGAGGCTACTCGCCCTGCCGCAGGTACAGGTCCCGCATCAGGCCGATCTCGCCGCCATGGTGCGCGACCTCGTCCAGGGCGTGCAGCGCCAGCGCCAGATAGCTCGCGTCGGCCCACCCCGTGGGCTCGGCGATCTCGCCCATCGGGGCCAGCAGCCGCTCGTCGCCGAGGCCTTCGATGCGCGTGACGAAGCGCGCCCAGTCCTCCTCCAGCGCCAGGACGCCCAGGTTCGCAGTACCCGGCCACTCGAAGCGGTCGCCGAAGTCCGGGACGTCCTCGAAGAAGTGGATCACGTAGCCGCGCAGGCAGAACGCGCCGATGTGCCACATCCGCCAGGCGATCGTCGACACCGGCTCGGGCGCGTCGGACTTCCCGGACTCCGGCGGCCGCGAGTCGGCGCGGAAGACGCCGTCCTCGGTGGGGCGGACGGTCACGCAGTCCGGGACGGGCTGCCACTGGTACTCGGCGTCCGTCAGCCCCTCCAGACGTGCGAACGTCCTGGAGCGCACCACTTCGAAGGTCTCGAGCAGGTCTTTGGTGACGCGGTCGTGCGAGGTCATGGTCAGATCCTAGATTCAAGACTCCGTTTCAAGATTCAAGAATCCAGTTTCACCGTCCGCGTTCCCGTACCGTCGCCGCGTACTGCGCCGGCGGCAGGCCGAAGGCGGCAGTGAAGTCGCGCGTCAGGTGCGACTGGTCGGCGTAGCCGAGGTCGGCGGCCAGCGCCGACCAGTCGACCTGCTTGTCGTGGGCGATGCGTTCGCCGGCCTCGTACAGCCGGTAGCGGCGCAGGAACCACTTCGGGCCGATGCCGACGTGCTCGGTGAACGCGCGTTGCAGGGTGCGGACACCGACACCGGCGGCGCGCGCCAGGTCCTCCACCCGTGTCAGCTCGCGGTCCCGCACCGCCAGCTCGGCCCACTCGGTGGTGGTCTCGCAGTCCTGCCGTTCGGCGGGGACGCGGTCGGTGATCGCAGCGTCGGCGGTGGCGGCGAGCTGCTCGCCGGGGACGTCCAGGTCGGCGACCAGCGGCACCAGCGACGCTTCGAGGTCGGCCAGGGCCGTGACCTGGGCCAGCGGGACTTCTCGGTCGGTGAGGGCGCTCAGCGGACCGTCGTGGAACGGGGCGAAGGCCGCCGGGCGGAACATGATGCCCAGCGCGCGCCCCTCGCCCTCCAGCGTGACCGCGAACCGTCCGGTGTCCACGCCGGACACCACCGCGCCGTGCGCCTCGAACACCACGTTGACCACCGGATGGACCAACACCTGCTGTTCGTGTCGCACCCCCGGCGGCAGGCGCCAGGTGGACAGCCAGTAGCGGTCGACGAACCGGGACGCCGCCCCGGTCGGCGGGAAACGGTCCAGGCGGAAGACGGTGCTCGCGGCGGCCGGGTGCACGATGCCGCGGCTGTCGTCCTGCACCGGCTTGACCTGGTGTTCCGTCATGGGGCCAGCGTAGCGGCGGGCACTGACGCGTTTCTTCAAGACGCGCGGCACACCGGACCGTAGCGTCAGGGTATGAGCACGATTCACGAGCAGTTGACCGAGGCCGCCGACCAGGCCGCGCGTGTCGTCGCCGGCACCGATCCCGGCCGGTTCACCGATAAGACCCCGTGTTCGGACTGGGACGTCAAGGAGCTGCTGAACCACCTGATCCTCTGGACGGCGTACTCCTTCGAGCGCCGGGCCCGCAGCGAGCAGGTCGGCCCCGACCTGACCGAGCGCGACTTCGCCTCCGAACCCGACTACGCCGCCGCCTACCGCGCCCAGCTCGACCGCGCCCTGGCCGCCTGGGCCCCGCCCGAGGTGTGGGAGAGCGAGATCGACACCGGCGGCGGCAAGACCCCCGCCCCGCAGGTCGCCGAGATGATCCTGATGGAGATGGTCCTGCACGGCTGGGACCTGGCCACCGCCACCGGTCAGCCGTACGAGATCTCCGACGAGATCGCCGGCACCGTCGCCCAGGCCGTCGAGGCCTCGGCGGAGATGTACCGGCAGTACGACGGGTTCGCGGCCGAGGTGCAGATCGGCCAGGACGCGACGACGTTGGAGAAGGCGCTCGCGGTGTCGGGGCGGCGGGCGTAGCGGGCACGGCCGCGTCTGCGCGTCGCCGTGCCCGACCAGGACAGGGCCCAGCCGCTCCGCAGCGTCTCCGCGAATCGCGTTGGGCGCTTCGGCCCTGTCCTGGTCAACCATCAAGGTCAGTTCTGTTCCGGGATCACAGCCGCACGCCGGTCCAGGCGCCTCCCGGCCACGCGCGCCGTGGCAGTATTCGAATGATCTTCGACTCCTTCTCCGTGGCGGGCGGGGCATCGTCGCTCTCGACGATCAGCTTGTCCGTCCCCGCCGCAAGCAGATGCGCGGTCGCCCCCAGCGGCACCAGAGCCGTGGCGGCCGAAGCCGTCGCCCGCGCACCGGCGCTACCCGAGCGCACCGCCCGATCGAAGCACTCCCGCGCCAGGCGCGACTTGCCCACCCCCGCCGCCCCGTGCACGATCAGCCCGCGCCGCCGGCCCGACCCCCATGCCTGACAAAGCGCCGCCAGCTCTTCGTCCCGGCCGGCCAACGGCCAGAACGACCCGCGGTCGTTCCGTTGCTATCGCCTGAACGGCCCTACTTAATACCCGGCCCACCCCGGCCACCGGCACGATCGAGACATGCGCATGCACGGACTCCGGGTCACCCTACAGCCGCCCGACGGCACCCCTTTCGTCGAGGACGCCATCCTCACGCTGGCCACAGGCGTCAACGGCGGCCAGCTCTACAGCGGCAACAACGGCTTCTGGATCGAAGTCGTCGACGCCGCCGACGGCACCCACGACGTCGCCGGCTTCGGCTGGCAGGACGGGAAACGGGGGCACACCATCGTTGAAACGGCACCGATCATCCTTTAGCTTCCGGTGCCGATCCTGCCCTCTTGCGCACTATGAGATGGCACTAATGACGGCCGAATCCGACTCCCGGTCCAGCACAACCCGTGGGTGACCGGCAGTGCCCAGGATTGGCAGGAGCGGCTGTTCAGCGCGCTGACATCCATGTTCGCGCGACCGACGGCCCACGGCACGCCGGTTGAGGTCGGAAAGGCCAAGGCACTGGCTTGGATCTTCGGCCGGGAGACGCTGGTCGAGCTGTCGCTGGATCAGCTCCCGAAGACCTGAGCGGGCTTGCGCGCCAGTACCTGGATCCCCGCGGCTTCGTTCCCGTTCATCGTGGCCACGGGGATCCGGCGTGTGTCCTGGATGTCGAGGCCGGCCAGCAGGTGCGGGAAGTGTTCGGCGCGGTGGTGCCGGCAGACCGCGCCGTCGCTGGTCTCGAAGACGCCGTAGGTGGCGGTGGCGGTGCCGGTGCCGGTGCCGTGCGTGGCGGCGAAGCGTTCGTAGCGCTCGATGCTGCGCGGGTCCTCGCCCAGCAGCAGATCGCTGATATACAGCAGCCCGCCGGGCCTGAGGACCCGCGTCAGCTCGCCGATCAGCCGCTCCTGCGCCTCGTCGCCGGGGATGCAGGTCAGCACCGCGAACAGCACGACCAGGTCGAAGCTCGCGTCGGCGAACGGCAGCGCCGGCGGGGCGTCCAGGACCGCGAACCGCATCGTTGGGTGGTGCTCGCGCGCCTGTTCGATCATCCCTGCCGAGCTGTCGACGCCGGTGAGGTCGGTGAACCCGAGCTGCGCGAGCTCCGCCATGGTCCGGCCGTATCCGCAGCCGTAGTCCAGGACGGCGGCGTCCCGGCCGAGTGCGTCGGTCCACTCGGTGTGCAGCGGGTGAGTGAAGCGCTTCGTGGCCGAGACGGCGTCCCAGTACGAGGTCTGGTTGTCCAGGTCTGTGTCCGTCATGCTCGGGTCCCTTCAGTCGCGCGCTACCTGCCGACGAGGACCTCGGCCGTGGCCTGCACGCAGACCCGCGAGATGCCGTAGCCGGCCACCCAGGCCGCGCCGCCGGGGTCGGTGTGCGCGACGCCGAGGTCGACCACGATGGTATCGGGGCGCTCCTGGATGAGGCGGCTTACCCGGTCGAGGTCCTCGGGGGAGCGCTGGATGCCTCGTACGACGACGACCAGCGGCCGGTCGGCGGGCGCCTGGGCGGTGGCAGTGGCGGGGGTGTCGGCGATGTCGGCGAGCTTCGAGCTGGTGGTGCCCGGGAGCAGGTCGGCCAGCGGGGTGGCCAGGCTGCGGGGGAGTTCGACCTCGATGACGTGCGGGGCGGCCTTCAGTGGGAGGGCGCCATCCTCCGCGCGCAACACCCTGACCGCACGACGAGCCGCCGCGAGGCCCTCGTCAAAATTCGCCGCCTCAAACTCGGGCGCCCCAGCCTCCCGCACCTCCCGCCGCCACCGAGCGAAAGCCCCCACCTTCTCAGCAGCCTCCACCAACCGCGCCTCGGCCAGGGTCCCGTCCCGCAGCGCCTCCGTGACCGCGGCCGTGATCGCCGCCATGTCGGCGTCCGTCGAGTTGTTGTCCACGCACACCAGGTCCATCCCGGCCGCCAGCGCGCGCACCGCTGCCCCGGCGAGTCCGTACCGCGCCCGGACCGCGGCCATCCCGATCCCGTCGGTGACTGCCAGGCCGTCGAAGCCGAGTTCGCCCCGCAGCAGTCCGCCGACCACCGCCGGGCTCACCGAGGCCGGGTGCTCGGCGTCGAACTCCGGCATCAGCAGGTGCGCGACCATCACTGCCCGCGCCCCGGCTGCCACCGCCGCGCTGAACGGCGGCAGGGTGTCGCGCCGCAGCTGCTCGAGCGTCGCCGTCACCGTCGGGAGTCCGTAGTGCGAGTCCACCACCGTGTCGCCGTGCCCGGGGAAGTGCTTCGCACACGCCGCGACCCCCGCCGCGTGCAGGCCCCGCACCGCCGCGGCGACGTGCCGCGACACCACGGCCGGGTCCGAGCCGAAGGACCGCGCGCCGATCACCGGGTTGCGCGGCTCGGTGTTCACGTCGGCGACCGGCGCGTAGTCCAGGTCGATCCCCGTCTCGCGCACCAGCGTGCCGACCGAGCGCGCCACCGCCTCGGTGAGGGCCGCGTCGTCGATCGCGCCCAGCGCCAGGTTCCCCGGGGAGGAGGAGCCGGTGGCGAACTCCAGCCGCGTGATGTCCCCGCCTTCCTCGTCGACGGCGACGAACGCGTCCGGATTCGCCGTGCGCACCTCGTCGGTCAGGGCCCGCAGCTGCGCCGGGGACTCGATGTTCGCCGCGAACACGATCACCGAGCCGAGCCCGCCGGCCAGCCGCCGCCGCACCCAGTCCGGCAGCGTCGTCCCCGCGAAGCCCGGCTGCAGCACGCGGGCGATCAACACATCGAGCTCGGACATCAGCACTCTCCCTCGCGCGGATACAACAGGTACGGTTCCCGCTCCAGCTCGGCGAACCGGCGTGCCGGCGCCCGCCACTGCTCCAAGATCTCCTCAGCGCCGGCCCCCTTGCAAAGGGCCGTGCGCAGCTCGTCGGAGCCGGCCAGCAGGTCGAAGTGCTTGTCGCGGAACCTCAGACGGCCCAGCCAGCCGTCGCGCAGCGCGCACAGCACCATGACGCCCACCGCCGGCGGATCGACGGCGTCGGGATCGGTGACGTGCAGCTGCGCGCCGCAGATCTGCTGCCCGGCGTACCGGTCGAAGGCGGGGGTCGCATACGCCTCCCGCACCGCGATCCCGGTCGGCGCCGCGGCCCGCAGCCGTTCGGCGAACGTGCGGTCCAGCCAGGGCGCGCCGACGAGTTCGAACGGCGTGGTGGTGCCGCGCCCGACCGAGACGTTCGTCCCCTCCAGGAAGCAGGTCCCGGGGTATATCAGGGCACTGGTCGGGGTCGGCAGGTTCGGCGAGGGCGGCACCCACGGCAGCCCGGTCGCCGGGAACAGCTTCGCGGCGTCCCAGCCGGCCAGCGGCACGACCTCCGGGGCCGGGACGCCGAGCCGGGCGGCGAACAGCCGGCCGAGCTCGCCCATCGTCAGGCCGTGCCGCACCGGGATGGCGGCCCGTCCTACGAACGAGGTGAACTCCTGGTGCAGTACCGGCCCCGCGACCACGCGTCCGCCGAGCGGATTGGGCCGGTCCAGCACGCAGACCGGCACGTCGATCTTCGCCGCGGCGGCCATCGCGTCGTACAGGCTGGACTCGTACGTGAAGAAGCGGGCTCCGGAGTTCTGCAGATCGACGACCAGCACATCGATCCGGGACTCGGCGAGCATGCCCGTCAGGTGCTCGACGCTGTGGTCGTAGGTGTCGTAGACCGGCAGGCCTGTGCTCGAATCCGTTGCCGCGGCTTCGGATTCCCCGGCCTGTGCGGTACCGAGCACACCGTGCTCAGGACCGAACAGCGCACGCAGATCGCATCCGGCGTCCAGCAAGGCGTGCGCGGCGTGCCGGCCGTCGGAGGTGATCGCCGCGGGGTGGGTCAGCAGCCCGACGCGCCGGCCGGCGAACCGGGTGCCGGCCGCGATGACCTGGTCGAGCCCGGTGGCGGTGGGGGCCGTCATGCGGAGATCGACTTCTCGAAGGTCCAGAAGACCCGGCCCAGCGTGGCCCCGACGGTTTTGGAGTAGAACCGGACCGGGCCGACCCAGCCGATCTCGGCGACCGCGATCCCGGCCTCGCGCTGGTCGGCCAGGCAGCGGCGCAGCAGCACGGCGCCGATGCCCAGGCCGCGGGCCGCCTCGTCGGTGCCCATCGGGCCGAACATGGCGACGCGCTGGATGCCGTGTCCGGCGAAGCCGAGGTAGGCGCCGTCGCGGACGGCCACGTGCAACCTCGGCGGATCGTTGTGCAGCGCCATCGCGGCCTCCTGGCCCCAGGTGCCGCCGAACTCCTCCTCGATCCAGGCGCGCAGAGGCTTCTCGTCCTCCGGCCGCGCGCGGCGTATCTCGACGCCCATCCCGGCCTCGGCCAGGCGTCGTTCGTCGTCCTCGGTGGCCAGGTCGGCCGCGGCGAGGTCGACCAGCATGTTGTCGGCGTCCAGCAGGCGCTCGTAGCCGGCGGCCGTGGCCAGGCACACCGCCGGGGTGTAGCGGACGTCGATGCCCGGCCAGGCGAAGTACGGCGGGTTGCCCCGGATGCGCAGGCGGGTCGCTCCGGCGGCGGCCAGGCGGCGCTCCAGTTCGGCCAGCAGGGCCCGGCCGTGGCCGCGTTCGCGGTGCTCGGGGCCGACGACGAGCAGGTCGATGTGGCCGGTGGCCGGCACGTCGTCGTGGGCCGGGCGCAGCGATCCGAAGGCGAGGCCGATCACGCGGGTCCCATTGCCGTCGTCGTCGGGCCGCTCCAGGACGATCCGGCAGCCATCGGCGGCCGAGGACCACAGCAGGTCCACGACCGCGCCGGCGTCGGGATCATGGATCAGGCCGGCCGAGGCCAGCTCTCGCAGGGTCGGCAGATCTTCGGGAGTTGCGGAACGCATCGCGGCCCTCTTCGTCATTTGCTAACGTCTTCAGGCATGATTGACGGTGGAAACCTACCAGACCCCCGGAAGCTCGTCGCCGAGGCCGTGCAGGCCGGTGTCGTCCCCAGCGCGGTGCTCGCCTACGGCCGCGGGACCGACGGCCCGGTGGACGTCGCCGCGTTCGGCGCCGGCGTCGGCCCCGACACCCGCTACGACCTGGCCTCGCTGACGAAGGTCACGGCCACGCTGCCGTGCGTGCTGCGGCTGGCCGAGGCCGGAGAGATCGGGCTGGACGACCAGGTGGTGAAGTACCTGCCGGGCTTCGGCACGGATTCCGCCAAGGAGCGGGTGACCATCCGGCACCTGCTGACCCACACTTCCGGGCTGCCCGCGATCCTGGAGGTCTGGCGGCTGCCCGGGACCGCCGAGGAGCGGTTCGCCGCGGTGTTGGCCGAGCCGCTGCAGGCGCCGGTGGGGAGCGTCGTGAAGTACTCCGACCCGGGCTTCATCATGCTGGGGCGGATCGTGGCCGACGTGACCGGCAAGCCCTTGCCGGAGGCGTTCCGGGAAATGGTGGCCGGGCCGCTGGGGATGGCTGCCACCGGCTTCCTGCCGGCCGGGCATGCGGCTCCCACGGAGGCGAACTGGTTCGACGACCCGGAGCGTCAGGACCCGAAGTCCGGCGTCGTGCACGACGAGAACGCCGAGAGCCTCGGCGGCGTCGCCGGCCAGGCCGGGCTGTTCGGGAACGCCTCGGATCTGGCTGCCTACCTGCGCGCCGGCTGGCTCGACGAGGACAGCCCGATCCTGGCCCCGGCCACCCGCGCCGAGGCGCTGCGCTGCCAGACCGACGGCGACGGCCTGGACGGCCGGCGCGGCCTCGGCTGGACGCTGCGCGGGGACTCCCATGACTTCATGTCCGACCAGTGGCCGGCCACCGGCGCCGGGCACACCGGGTTCACCGGCACCAGCCTTGCCTTCGACCCGGTGACCGGGATCTGGTGCGTGCTGCTGACCAACGCGGTGCTGTTCGGCCGGGACAACCGGGCGCGGCAGCTGCGGCGCTCGCTGCACGCCGCGGTCGCCGCCGGGTTCGGCGTCGCCCTACAGCCCCACAACGTGCCCGAAGACGGTCCCGGAGGCGGCCCCGGAAGCAGCCTCAACACCGGTGACGACGACACCGGTCCTGGCTTTAGGATCACAGCATGAGCAGTGGCGCGAATCGGTCCTCCCGCGGCACGCGCGGAGCAGTCTCCGGCGGCAGTGGCGCGTCGGCCACGGCCACGGTATCGGTGCTGGGCGGGGAGACCGGGCCGCCGCCGACCGTGCTGGTGCGGATCAGGGCTCTGCTGCCGACGCTGCCGCCCTCGGAGCGGCGGGTGGCCGAGGCGGCGATCGCCGACCCGGCCGGGGTGGCCGCCAAGACGATCAGCGAGCTGGCCGCGGACTGCGACACCTCGGAGACCACGGTCATCCGCTTCTGCCGCGCGGTGGGCCTCAAGGGCTACCCGGAGCTGCGGATCGGGCTGGCCGCCGCGGCCGGCATCGAGGACGCCGCCGCGAGCGCGCACACCGCCGGCGGCGACATCGGCCCCGGCGACTCGCTGGCCGACGTGGTGACCAAGCTCGGCTACGCCGACGCCCGCGCGGTCGAGGACACCGTCGCGCAGGTGGACCTGCAGGTGCTGGAGCGGGCCGTGGACGCGGTGGTGTCGGCCGGCGCGGTGGACGTCTACGGCATCGGGGCCAGCGCCCTGATCGCCCTGGACCTGCACCAGAAGCTGCACCGCATCGGGCACCGGGCCTTCGCCTGGCCGGACGCCGAGGCCGCGCTGACCTCCGCGGCGCTGCTGGGCCGCGGCGACGTCGCGATCGGCATCTCGCACACCGGCGCCACCCCGGCGACCGTCACCGCCCTGGCCGAGGCGCACGACAACGGCGCCCGCACCATCGCCATCACCAACTTCCCGCGCTCGCCCATCACCGACGTCGCCGACCTGGTCCTGACCACCGCGGTGCGCGAGACCACGTTCCGCTCCGGCGCCATGGCCAGCCGCATCGCCGCGCTGACGGTGGTGGACTGCCTGTTCGTGGGTGTCGCGCAGCGCAACTTCAGCCGCACCACACGCGCGCTGGAACGGACGCGCAGCGCGGTGCAGGGGGCGCGGGGGCGGTAGTGGACTACACGCTGACCGGACAGTCGGTGGGACTGCGCATCCTGCGCGAGTCGGATCTGGACGCGCTGGTCGCCTGGTGGTCCGATCCGGCGACCCTGGCGCGGCAGACCAGCGGCTCGCTGGTCGCCCGGCCCGCCGCCGAGGTGGCGGAGATGTTCCGGGGCTGGAGCGCCAACGAGGGCAGCGACGTGGGCCTGGCGGTGGTGGAGCTCAGTACCGGCGAACTGGCCGGCAACGTCGGGCTGTTCGGCGCCACGGTGAAGGACCGCTGCGCGATGCTCGGCGTGATGCTCGGTGCGCCGTATCAGGGTCGCGGGCTGGGCACGGACACGGTGCGCACGATCGTCGGCCACGGCTTCACCGGCCTGGGGCTGCACCGCATCCAGCTGAGCGTCAACTCCAACAACCCGGCGGCGATCGCGGCGTATCGCAAGGCCGGGTTCGTCGAGGAGGGGCGGCTGCGCGAGACCTTCTTCCAGGGCGGGCGCTGGCACGACTCGGTGAAGATGGGGATCCTGGCGCGGGAGTTCCGGGACGGCGGCGCCGAGCGCTGACCGGCGCGCGCCACCGCCACCCGCAGAACGGCAGAACCGCAGAAATGCCGAGCCCGCGCGCCTGCCCCATGATGAAAGCCGAAAGCCGAAAGCCGAAAGCCGAAAGCTGATAAGCGACCTCCGCGCGGGGCTCAGGTCCGTGCGGAGGCCGCCAGCGCCGCCCGCACCTGCCCGCCGGCGGCGGCCAGCGCGCGCCGCGCCTCGGCCGGCGGCACCGCGCCGAGCAGGCAGACCAGCGCCGTCTTCAGCTCGCCGGCGCACTCGGCCAGCGCGGTCGCGCACTCCTGCTCGGGAAGGCCGGTGGCCTCCGTCAGGATCGTCAGGACGCGGCCGCGCAGCTTGGTGTTCGTCGGGGCGAGGTCGACCATCAGGTTCGAGTAGGTGTGGCCCAGGGCGATCATCGCGGCGGTGGAGAAGCCGTTGAGGATCAGCTTCTGGGCGGTGGCCGCCTTCAGGCGGGTGGAGCCGGCGATCGCCTCCGGGCCGGTGTCCGGGCCCAGGTGCACGTCCGCCTCGTCGGCCAGGGCCGCGGCCGGGTTGGCCGAGACCAGGGCGGTGAAGGCGCCGGCGGCGCGGGCGGCGCGCAGGGCCCCGGCGACATAGGGGGCGCGGCCGCTGGCGGTCAGGCCGACCACCACGTCGGCCGCGGTGACCTCGGCGGCGTCGGCCGCGCCGCCCTCGGCGGAGTCCTCGGCGCCCTCCACCGGGATGGTGAGGGCTTTGATGCCGCCGGCGATGTGCGCGACGACCACGCCCGGGGGCAGGCCGAAGGTGGGGATCAGCTCGGCGGCGTCCATCACCGCCACCCGGCCGGAGGTGCCGGCGCCGAAGTAGTGCACGCGGCCGCCGGCGCGCAGCCGGCGCACGGTCTCGTCGACCACCTCGGCCAGCGCCGGGAGCACCGCGGCGACCGCGGCCGGGACCCGGGCGTCCTCGGCGTTGAGCAGGGCCAGCACCTCGACCGTCGGCACGGCGTCGATGTCCGCGGTCGCCGGGTTGCGCTCCTCGGTCGGCGCGGCCACGCGCTCTGCGGTGGGCGGGGTCAAGGGGCTCATGCGTGGCGTTTCCTCTCGGGGGCGGCCGGCGTGGTCGAGACGGGTCGGCGCGGGGCGTGCCGTTGGCAAGTTACGGAATGAACGCGATCCGCGCAACTCATTGACGTAGGTCCTCGCCGCGTCCTACGGTTCCACACACTGCAGCGGCTCGGCCGTGCCCGGCGCGGTCGGATCCGCCATGCGGACCACGCACGGACTCTCAAGCGCACTGCTCGCCAGCGCAGCGCCAGACCGATACTCACCAACCAGCCCGTCCCACCGATCCGAACGGAGATGTCAGGACCATGTCCCGACCCAAACCACTGGTCGCGGCCATCGCCGTCGCGACGATAGCGGCCACCGCGCTGTCGGCGTGCTCCAGCTCCTCGGCGAAGAAATCCAACGGTGGCGGCGGTGGCGGCACCGGCGGCGTCTTCACCAGCATCGACGCCAACAACAAGATCACCGCCGGCGCGCCGATGAACCCCTTCAACGCCGCGCCCAACATGTTCCTGGGCTACAACGAGATGCAGATGGGCTTCAGCAAGTACGACCCGTCCGACCCCAACGCCATGCTCCCGGGCCTGGCCGCCAGCTGGACCTCCTCCGACGCCGGCCTGACCGTCCAGCTCCAGCCGAACGCCAAGTGGTCCGACGGCACCCCGGTCACCGTCGCCGACATCAAGACCTCGCTGGCCATCGCCTACACCCAGGGCACGGCCGGCCCGGTGGCCAGCGCCGGCGGCACCGTCGTCGCGGGCAGCAACTTCGAGGTCTCCGACGTCAAGGACCTCGGCGGCGGCAAGATCGAGATCGACCAGCAGCCCGGCGTGAAGAACCTCTACTTCCAGCGCCTGGTGCTCTCGGCGTACATCGTCAGCGACAAGGTCTACGGCAGCCAGCTCCCGGCCGACATCTGGTCCCAGATCGCCGCCGTGCAGGGCTCGGACCAGTCCGCCGCCGGCGCCGCGGCCACCAAACTGTCCGCCGAGGGCAAGACCATCGCCGCCTTCGCCCCGGCCAAGGACGTCTCGGCCGGCCCGTTCGTGGAGACCCGGGTCAACCCCGGCGAGGCGCTGCTGGACCGCAACCAGTACTTCTACGCCGCGAACAAGATCTCGCCGAAGCAGGTCATCCTGCGCAGCTACTCCGGCAACCAGCAGATCTGGGGCTACATGAACGGCGGCGAGCTCGACTACGCCCCGTACACCTCGATGCCCACCAACATCCTGAACCAGGTCCTCGGCGCCGGCTACACCCGGATGGACGCCCCCAGCTACGTCAGCGCCTCGATCGCGTTCAACGAGAAGCAGGCGCCGTACAACCTCACCCCGGTCCGCCAGGCGCTGGCCTACGTCATCGACCGCGACGCGGTCACCAAGGTCGGCGAGCCGGTCGGCGGTATCGCCGCCCCGACGACCACCGGCCTGGTGGGCTCGCAGTCCGACACGATCCTGTCCGGCGACCAGAAGGCGGCGCTGAACCCCTACAAGCCGGACCCGGCCAAGGCCACGTCCCTGCTGCAGGGCGCGGGCTTCACCAAGGACTCCTCCGGCAAGTGGCACCTGCCCGGCGGCGCGCCGTGGACGATCACGCTGCAGACCGTGAACGGCTTCTCCGACTGGATCGCGGCCTCCACGATCGTGGCCAACGAGCTGACCGCCTTCGGCATCCCGACGACCGCGGCGATCACCGCCGACTTCGCCACCTACCAGAAGGAGATGGCCGCCGGTAAGTACGCGGTCGGCTGGTGGCTGGTGGCCCTGGGCCCGCAGACCGACAAAGCCTACGCCCGCATCTACGGCTCCGCCGACGGCTTCAGCGTCTCCAACGGCCAGGCCACGTACAACGACTCGGCGCCGACCAACTGGGAGCACACCCCGCAGACCTACACGGTCAACGGGCAGAGCATCAACCCCGGCCAGCTGGCCGCCCAGCTCTCGGTGACCCCGGTGGCCGACCAGCAGCCGATCATCGCCCAGCTCGCCGCGGCCACCAACCAGGAGCTGCCGATGATCCAGATCTGGAACTACACCCACGTGATGTTCACGCTGGACAAGCGGTTCACGAACTTCCCGAAGACCGGCCAGGACGACCTGCTGAACAACCCGCCCGGGGTCTGGATGATGCAGGGCTACGTGCAGGGCAAGTAAGGACTCTGCAAAAAACGCAGGGCCAGGACACAGGGCCAGGACGATGACAGGAAGCTCAAGAGGGAGGGGAGGAAGATGACGGGATTCGCCCGGCGTTTGGCCGGCAAGCTCGCGACCGGACTGGTGATGGTCTGGGTGGTGGTGACGTTCACGTTCTTCCTCGTGCACGCGCTGCCCGGCAAGCCCGGTGATGTGCAGTACGAGCAATACATCATGATGGGGATGAGTTCGGACCAGGCGGCGGCCAAGGTGCAGGCGGTCTACGGCTTCACCTCCCACGACTCGCTGCTCTCGCAGTACGGCGGCTACCTCGCCAAGCTCGCGCACGGCGACCTGGGGCAGTCGATCACCTACTCCGGGGTCCCGGTCAGCCACCTGATCTGGTCGGCGCTGCCGTGGACCGTGATCCCGGTGCTGACCGGGCTGCTGATCAGCTTCCTGTTCGGGGTGATCGGCGGCATCGTGGCCGCGGTCAAGCGGTCCAGCCGCTGGGGCGGTCTGCTGACCGTCTCCGGCTCGCTGGTCGCCGGCATCCCCGCCTTCGTCCTGGCCCTGCTGATGCTGGTGGTGTTCCACACCGAGTGGAACCTGCTCCCGGACGCCGGCACCAGCGACATCCAGTACGACCCGGGCTGGAACCTGCCGTACATCGGCTCGGTGGCGCAGCACGCGGTGCTGCCGGTGTGCGCCTACGCGCTGCTCAGCTACGGCGGCTGGCTGCTGGCGATGAAGTCCTCGGTGGTCTCGGTGCTGGGCGACGACTTCATCCTGGCCTCCGAGCTGCGCGGCATCGCCCCGGTCACCCGGGCCCGCTACATCGGCCGCAACGCGATCCTGCCGCTGTTCACGGTGCTGGCGCTGTCCTTCGGGGTGATGTTCGCAGGGTCCTTCTTCATCGAGGACACCTTCGACTATCCCGGCCTCGGCGACCTGCTCCTGAAGAGCATCGGCGGCCGCGACTACCCGGTGATGGCCGGCGCGTTCCTGCTGATCACCGTGTCCATCATCATCGCAAACATCATCGCCGACCTCTGTTACACCCTGATCGACCCGAGAGTGAGGCGCTGACATGGCGACCGCCACCGCCACCCTCGCCGCGTCGGTGCGCAGCCGCCGGCCGGCCTGGGCGGCCTTCCGCAAAGCCGTGACCCGCACGCCCGGCCGGCTGGCCGGCCTGATCATCATCGTGTTCTTCGTCCTGATGGGGATCTGCGGGCCCTGGTTCTACGGCCGGCTGGCCGTCGACCCGAACGCGCTGTACGCCCCGCCCAGCGCCAAGCACTGGCTGGGCACCGACTTCGCCGGCTCCGACGTGTTGCAGGAGGTGGTGACCGGCGCGCGCTACGTGCTGGCCACCGCCGCCCTGTCGGCGCTGTTCACCAGCCTGTTCGGGGTCACGATCGGCCTGGTCGCCGGCTACCAGCGCGGCCTGACCGACAGTGTCCTGATGCGCCTGACGGACTTCGTCCTGACCATCCCGGGCCTGCCGCTGCTGATCCTGCTGTCCACGGTGTGGAGCTTCGGCAGCCCCTGGGAGATGGGCCTGGTGCTGGGCATCACCGGCTGGGGCGGCGTGGCCCGCGCGGTGCGCGCGCAGGCGCTGTCGCTGCGCGAGCGCGGCTTCCTGGAGGCGGCGCGCGGGCTGGGCCTGTCCCGGCGGCACATCATCGTCAAGGAGATGCTGCCGAACATCGCGCCCTACGCCACCATGCAGCTGATGCTGTCGATGATCGCCTTCGTGGGCGCCGAGGTCGGCCTGTTCTTCCTGGGCCTGGTGCCGTTCTCCAGCACCAACTGGGGCGTCATGCTGAACCAGGCGGTGTTCTCGGGAGGTGCGATGGAGACCCCGGCGGCGCTGATCTACCTGCTGGCTCCGCTGGTCTGCATCCTGTTGCTGACCCTGGGCATCGTGCTCTTCCTGGACGCCATCGACGAACTGTTCAACCCGCGGCTGAGGGAGCGCGCGTGAGCGAGGTACAAGTACGCGGCCTGACAGTCGAGTACCAGACGTCCGTCGGCTGGCTGCCGGCGGTGGCCGAGGCGTCCCTGGAGCTGCGCGCCGGCGAGATCACAGGCCTGGTCGGCGAGTCCGGCTCCGGCAAGTCCACGCTGGCGCTGTCGCTGCTGAACGCGGTGCCGGCGCCGGGGCGGATCGCTGGCGGGAGCATCGAGGTGGCCGGCGTCGGGGACGTCACGGCGCTGACCGGCAAGCAGCTGCGCAAGGCGCGCGGCGGTGCCATCGGCTATGTCTTCCAGGCGTCGCAGAACTCGCTGAACCCGCTGAAGACCATCGGCAAGCAGCTGCTGGACCTCGGGCGCTCGCACGAGGTCGCCGATCTTCGGGGGCTGATAGCGCGGGCGCTGGACCTGGCGAACCGGATGGGCCTGGACGGGCAGCGGGTGCTGGACTCCTACCAGCACGAGCTGTCCGGGGGCATGCGCCAGCGCATCGGCATCGTCTTCGCCCTGGTCCTGAACGCCAAGGTGCTGATCCTGGACGAGCCGACCACCGCGCTGGACATGCTCTCCCAGGCCTCGGTGCTGGACATCGTGCGCAAGGTGCACGACGAGAACCAGCTCAGTACCCTGATCATCACCCACGACATCGGCGCCATCTCCGAGATCGCCGACCGGCTGGCCGTGATGTACGGCGGCCGGATCGTCGAGGACGGCCCGCTGCTGGACGTGCTGCGCCGGCCCTCGCACCCCTACACCAAGGCCCTGATAGGCGCCACCGCGCGCATCACCGGCGACGTAGAGGCGGCGCGCGCGCTGCCCGGGCGTCCGCCGGACCTGACCACCGTGGCCCGGGCCGGCTGCGTCTTCCGCGACCGCTGCCCGTTCGCGGTCGCGGTCTGCGCCGAGACCGAGCCGCCGCTGGCCGGCTGGGAGCTCGCCGGCGAGGTCCAGCCCGGGCGCCGCCGCGCCTGCCACGTCGAACCGTCCACCGTGCTCTCCGGGAACGCCGGGGCGCCCGCCGCCGTGGGAGAACCGGCATGATCCAGGCCCGGGGCATCACCCGCACCTACCAGACCCACGGCGCCTTCACGGGCGCGCGGACCGTGCACGCGCTGCGCGGCGTCGACTTCACGCTGCCCGACGGTGGCGCGGTGTCCTTCATCGGCGAGTCCGGCTGCGGCAAGACCACGCTCGGCAAGATCCTCACCGGGCTGGAGACCTTCGACGGCGGCGAGCTGGTCGTGGACGGCGTGGAGCTGTCCAAGCTCAAGCCGCACCAGCGGGCCAAGTACTTCCGCCGGATCCAGATGATCCATCAGGACCCGTATTCGGCCCTGAACCCGACCCGCACCATCGAGGCCACCCTCGGCGACCCGCTGCGGATGCGGGCCAAGGAGCTCCGGTCGTCCGGGGAGCAGACCGTGCACTGGCGCGAGCGGGCCGCCGAACTGCTGACCCTGGTCGGCCTGGAGCCGACCGCGGTGCTGCCGAAGTACCCGCACCAGCTCTCCGGCGGGCAGCGCCAGCGCGTGGTCATCGCCCGCGCGCTGACCGTGGACCCGACGGTGCTGATCGCCGACGAGGCGGTGTCGATGATCGACGTCTCGATGCGGCTGGGCATCCTGAAGCTGCTGCGCGACCTGCGCGACCGGCTGGGTATCTCGCTGGTGTTCATCACCCACGACGTGGCCACCGCGCGCTACGTCGGCGACGGCGGCGAACTGCACGTGATCTACCGCGGCGAGGTCGTGGAGCGCGGTCTCACCGACGACGTGATCCTGGCGCCGGTGCACCCCTACACGCAGTGCCTGCTGTCGGCGGTGCCGATCATGCGCGGCCTGGAGGAGCCCGGCCCGGACCGGACGGCGCCGACCGCGGCGCTGGACGAGCGGACGGCGACGCCGGGCTGCCTGTTCCAGCCGCGGTGCCCGTTCGCCGGCGAGCAGTGCGCGCAGGAGCATCCGGTGCTGGTGCCGTTCGGGGAGCCGACCGGGACATCGAGCGACGACGCGTCCGAGCACCAGCACGCGTGTTTCTATCCGGAGTCCCGCCGTGTGGTGGGGGTCGAGGTGGGGGCAGCGAGCGCGTGAGAGTCCTCGGTCTGAGCTCCGGCACCTCCCATGACGCGATCGACGTCGCGTTGGTGGACTTCCGGCTCGACGGCGACGGCGACGTCCTGGTCGGCGAGCTGGTCCACGCCGACCACGTCCCCTACCCCGACGAACTGCGGGAGCAGATCGTCGCCGCCCTGCCGCCGAACCAGACCGACCTGGGCGCCGTCTGCCGCCTGGACACCGGCATCGGCCAGGCCTTCGCGGCGGCGGCGTGGCAGACGGTGCAGGCCGCGGGCCCGGCCGACCTGGCCTGCTCGCACGGGCAGACACTGTTCCACTGGACCGAGGACGGCCGGGTCCTGGGCACACTCCAGCTCGGCCAGCCGGCCTGGATCGCCGAGCGCCTCGGCATCCCGGTGGTCTCCGACGTCCGCGCCGCCGATGTCGCGGCCGGCGGCCAGGGCGCACCGCTGGTGTCGCTGCTGGACCTGCTCCTGCTGCGGGGCCTGCCCGGCCCGGTCGGGGCACTGAACCTGGGCGGCATCGCGAACCTGACGGTGGTCGCCGACCCGCCGGTGGCCTTCGACGTCGGCCCGGCCAACGCCCTGCTGGACGCCGCCTGCCGCCAGCTGACCGGCAAACCCTACGACCGCGACGGCCGCCTGGCTGCCGCCGGCCTGGTCCACCCGGGCCTGCTGGCGGCCCTGATGGCAGAGCCCTACTACGCCCGCCGCCCCCCGAAGACCACCGGCAAGGAACTCTTCCACGACGCCTACCTGGCCGCCCACATCGACGACTTCCCGGACCTCACCCCCGAGGACCTGATGTCGACCCTGGCCACCCTCACCGCGATGACCGTGGTCGACGCCGTCCGCGCCCACGGCATCGCCACCCTGGCCGTCTCCGGCGGCGGCGCGGAGAACCCGGAGCTGATGAAACGCATCGCCAAGCGCCTGCCGGACGTGGAGGTACTGCGCTCGGACGCGTACAAGGTGCCGTCGGATGCGAAGGAGGCGATCGCGTTCGCGCTGATCGGCTGGTTCACCGCCCACGGCCTGCCCGGGACGGTCGCCGCCTGCACCGGGGCGGCGGGGGAGCGGGTGCTGGGGCGGATCAGCCCGCCGGCGCGCGGGACGCTGGTGCTGCCGGAGGTGGTGGAGAAGGTGCCGCGGTCGGTGCGGTTCGTGGGGTAGGGCTACGGTGCGTTGCTCGGCTGATGTCGTCGGAATCGCCCTGTACCATCGGATGTCGGTTCGAATCCGACTGCGGCCACCACGACCGGCCCGGGCCATGGTGCCGGCGGGGGGTCATTCGCTTAAATTAAGAGCTCTGATTTGCTCGTCCGCCGGACCGGCGGCCGACCTCTGAGCCGGGTGTCGGATGCGCCGCGAATGAGATCCGAGGTGTGAGGCCGCCATGCCCGTTCCCGCGCGTGACAGATTTCCCGCCCGATCCGCGGCCTGCCTCGTCGCCATCGTGCTCGGCCTGGGTGCCGCGGCATGCTCCGCGTCCACCTCACCGACTCCGGCCGAGTCGTCCTCCCAGCAGACCTCGGCCCAACCTGCCGCTGCCGTACCGCCCGACCCGTGCAAGCTGCTGGGCACCGCACAAGTGTCCGCCGCCTTCAGCCAGAGCTCCAATCACTACGTGGCCAGCCTGGCCTGGAACGCGCTGGAGGCGTGACGACAGAAGTCTTCACGCTCAGCCTGGAGCCGGCCAGCCAGTTCCTGGGCGCGGGACCCACTCCGGTGGAGAACATGGGCCAAGCCGCCTACATCGCCGACACCGGCGATCTCGAGATCGAGGACGGATCCTTCGACGTCGACGTCTTCGACCGCGCCGAAGTCCCCACCAACGTCGCGGGGGAGGAAAAACTGGGCGCCGAAGTGGTCGCGAACCTCAGCTGCCTCGCGCAGGGCGGATGAATGCGGCCCGCGTAGTGATCTCCCTTAGTGCGCCAGCTCTCCGACGTCTTGATCGTGGGGCCGGTGTGCCTACCGTTGATGGTGTGAGTTCCAACGCTCTCATCGGCCTGGGAATCACCGCGGTCATCACCGCGGTGGCGGCGGCCGTGCGGTCAGTGGTTCGTGAGCGCACCATCGACCAGGGCAAGGAGGCCCACGCCACGATCCTGCATGTGCAGACCGAGGAGTCGAGCGGGCCCTTTCCTGTTCTACTACCGGGAACGGCTCGGGAGCACGACGCTGGTGGAGATCACAGGGCCGCCCAGCCGAGTCGCGAAGCCTGATCCACCTGCTTGATGTATCCGCCCGCCGACTCTCGATCTTCCCGGCCCCCGCATGAGAGAGTCGCCTCATGCGCCCTCTCCTGACACCCCCGGCCCTGAAGCCCGGCGACCGCGTCGCCGTCGTCGCGCTCAGCGGGCCGCCCGGGCGCCAGGAGCTCGATCTGGGGCTGGCGGCGCTGCGCAGCGTGGGGCTGCTGCCGGAGGTGTTCCCGTCGGCGCGGTCGGTGGGGCCGTATCCGTATCTGGCCGCTGATGACCAGACGCGGGCCGAGGACCTGGCGCGTGCGCTGGGGGAGCCTGGCTACGCCGCGGTGATCTGCGCGCGCGGCGGGTACGGCGTGCAGCGGGCGCTGGAGGTGCTCGACTGGGAGGCGATCGGGACGCCGGAGCCGCGGGTGGTGGTCGGCTTCTCCGATGTCACGGCCCTGATCGAGGCGGTGCGCAGCCGGCTGGGGTGGGTGTCGGTGTACGGGCCGATGGTCTCCAGCGTGATGTTCCGCTCCGGCGTGCCGTCGTTCGAGGGGCTGGCGCGCCTGCTGCTGACCCCGCAGCGGTGCACCGAGCTCGTCTTCCAGGACACGCGCGCCCTGGTCCCCGGCGTCGCCGAGGGCGTCACGGTCGGCGGCACCGCGAGCCTGCTGGCCACCTCGCTGGCCACGCCGTTCTCGGTGCCGGCGCGCGACGGCATCCTGTTCCTGGAGGACGTCGGCGAGCTGCCCTACCGCCTTGACAGGGTCCTGACCCAGCTGCGGCGCACCGGGTACCTGGACGGCGTGCGCGGCATCCTGTGCGGCACCTGGGACGAGTGCGGGCCGCTGGCCGACGTCGAGGAGCTGCTCGCCGACCGGCTCGGCGGCCTCGGCGTGCCGGTGCTGCTCGGCGCCGACATCGGCCACGGTGTGTTCATGCAGTCGCTGCCGCTGGGCGTGCGGGCGCGCCTGGACACGGCGGCGGCGACGCTGACGTTCCTCGATCCGCCGCTGAGGCCGACGCCGGGGGAGTGAGGAGGGTGCGGCGGCGAGCTTTCCCGCCCGCCGTCACACCGTCCCGCCTACCGGTTCAGCACCGCGACCCGCCTACCGGTTCAGCACCTCATCCTCCCGGTCCGTCAGCAACCGCGACCGGATCAGGAACCTGACCCCCTCCGGCGCCTCCAGCGAGAACCCGGCCCCGCGCCCCGGCACCACGTCCACCGTCAGGTGCGTGTGCCGCCAGCGCTCGAACTGCTCGCGGCCCATCCAGAACGTCACGGGCTCGGCGATCCCCTCGACCTCGAGCCGTTCCAACAACACATCCGAGGCCCCGGTGCGGAACTCGCCCGCCAGGTAGCACATCGGCGAGCTGCCGTCGCAGCAGCCGCCCGACTGGTGGAACATCAAGGGGCCGTGGGCGTCGTAGAGCTTGCGCATGAGCGCCGCCGCGGTGTCGGTGACCGCGACCCGCGACGCCGCCGCGCCGGCGGCCGGCTCGGGCATCAGAAGAAGCCCATCGCCTTCGCCGAGTAGCTCACCAGCAGGTTCTTCGTCTGCTGATAGTGCTCCAGCATCATCTTGTGGTTCTCGCGCCCGATGCCGGAGCTCTTGTACCCGCCGAACGCCGCGTGCGCCGGGTACAGGTGGTAGCAGTTGGTCCACACCCGGCCGGCCTGGATCGCGCGGCCGGCGCGGTAGGCGGTGGTCCCGTCCCGGGTCCACACGGCGGCGCCGAGGCCGTACAGGGTGTCGTTGGCGATGCGGATCGCGTCGTCGTAGTCGTCGAAGCTGGTCACCGAGACCACCGGGCCGAAGATCTCCTCCTGGAAGACGCGCATCGCGTTGTCGCCCTCGAAGACCGTCGGCTGCACGTAGTACCCGCCGGACAGCTCGCCGCCCAGGTCCACGCGCTCGCCGCCGATCAGGATCTTCGCGCCCTCGCTCTGGCCGATCTCCAGGTAGGACAGGATCTTCTCCAGCTGGTCGTTGGAGGCCTGCGCGCCGACCATCGTCTCGGAGTCCAGCGGGTTGCCCTGCTTCATGCGCTCGGTGCGGGTCAGCGCGTCGGCCAGGAAGTCGCTGTAGTGGCCGCGCTGGATCAGGGCCCTGCTGGGGCAGGTGCAGACCTCGCCCTGGTTCAGGGCGAACATCGCGAAGCCCTCCTGGGCCTTGTCGTAGAAGTCGTCGCGGGCGCCGGAGACGTCGTCGAAGAAGATGTTCGGGCTCTTGCCGCCCAGCTCCAGGGTGACCGGCTTGATGTGCTCGGAGGCGTACTGCATGATCAGCCGCCCGGTGGTGGTCTCGCCGGTGAAGGCCACCTTGGCCACCCGGCCGCTGGAGGCCAGCGGCTTGCCGGCCTCCACACCGAAGCCGTTGACGATGTTCACCACGCCCGGCGGCAGCAGGTCCGCGATCAGGCTCATCAGGTAGTGCACCGAGACCGGGGTCTGCTCGGCCGGCTTGAGCACCACGGCGTTGCCCGCGGCCAGCGCCGGGGCCAGCTTCCAGATCGCCATCAGGATCGGGAAGTTCCACGGGATGATCTGCGCCACCACGCCCAGCGGCTCGTGGAAGTGGTAGGCGACGGTGTCCTCGTCGATCTCCGACAGCGCCCCCTCCTGAGCCCGGATCGCCCCGGCGAAGTAGCGCAGGTGGTCGATGGCCAGCGGGATGTCGGCGGCCAGCGTCTCGCGGATCGGCTTGCCGTTCTCGAACGACTCGGCCACCGCCAGCCGGTCCACGTTCATCGCCATCCGGTCGGCGATCCGGTTGAGGATCTCGGCCCGCTCCGTGGGCGAGGTGCGCCCCCAGGCCGGCGCGGCGGCGTGCGCGGCGTCCAGGGCCCGCTCGACGTCCGCGGCGGTGCCCCGGGCCACCTCGCAGAACGGCTGCCCGGTGATCGGCGTGGGGTTCTCGAAGTACAGCCCGCCGGCCGGCGCCACGGGCTCGCCGCCGATCCAGTGCTCGTACCGGGGCTGGTAGCTCATCAGGGCGTCGGATTGACCGGGCGCGATGTAGACGGTCATGAGCAGACCTCCATGGTCGCCGGCGATTGGAGAGGGCTGCCGTCGGTGGCCGGCGCGGCGGCATGCGCGTGACGCTAATGCGGGGCCCGACCCAGTTCACCCCGGTGTACGTGGATCTGCGTATGAAGGTTTGAGGCGGCACGGTGCCCATTGGGAGAAATTCGGATGCGTCCTGCGGAACGGCGCTGTTAACGTCAGCGCGCCTCGTGCCGTCCGCCTTTGGGGGCGCAACCATGAATCCGCTTCGGGAGAAACCGTTCCGGCGTTTCTTCATCGGCCAGTCGATCTCGGTGACCGGGGGCGCCGCCACCCAGATCGCGCTGTTCTTCGCGGTCCTGCAGATCACCGGCAGTGCCAAGGACCTGAGTGTCGTCGTCGCCGCGCAGATGCTCCCGACGATCGCGCTGGTGCTGATCGGCGGCGGGGTCGGGGACCGGATCGGGCAGGCGGTGCTGCTGCGGGTGACGCACTTCGGGCTCGGGGTGACGCAGGCCGGGATGGCGTTCTGCCTGTTCACCAGGCAGCCGGTCGGGTATCTGATCGCGCTGGCGTTCCTCACCGGGGTGCTGTCGGCGTTCGTGGGCCCGTCGCTGAGCGGGATCGTGCCGCAGATGGTGCGACCCGTCGGGTTGCAGAAGGCGAACTCGCTGCTGGCCACGGTGAACAACGCGGCCAAGGTGCTGGGGCCGACCGTCGGCGGCGTGCTGGTCAGCACGATCGGCGGCGGCTGGGCCCTTACCGCGGACGCGGTGTCGTTCTTCGTCGCGGCCGTGGTGTTCTGCTTCATCCCGGTCTCGGCCCGGCCGGTCATGGCCGACCGGAAGCTGTTCGCCGAACTGCGGGCCGGCTGGACGTACTTCCGTTCCTCGTCCTGGATCTGGTCCATGACCGCGGCCACCGCGGTGTCGGGCTTCCTGCAGATGGGCGCCGGGATGGTGCTCGGGCTGGTGCTGGCCAAGGAGACGTTCGGGGCCGAGGGCTGGGGTGTGATCATCAGCTGCCGGGCGGCCGGTCAGCTGATCATGAGCGTGCTGATGATCCGGATGAAGCCGCGGCGGCCGCTGCTGGTCGGACAGCTGTTCATCACGCTGCAGGCGGTGCCGTATCTGCTGCTGGGCCTGAACGGGGGAGTGGCGGCCATCGCCGCCGTGTCCTTCGTCGCGGGGTTCGGGATCACCTACGCGGCCGTGGCCTGGGACACCGCGCTGCACACGTACGTCCCGAACGACATGATGTCGCGCGTGGTGTCCTACGACCAGTTCGGCAAATCCTGCGCGGTGCCGCTGGGGCAGCTGACGGTGGTCCCGCTGGCCGACCTGTTCGGCACGCGCGAGGTCATCTTCACCGCGGGGGTGCTGTTCGCGCTGGCGATGCTCGCGCCGCTGATGCTGTCTTCGGTGCGCAGGGTAGGGACCGAGGGGCCGGGACCGGGGCCGGGACCGGGGCCAGGGCCAGGGCAGGCCTCAGCCTCGGTCTCAGCCTCGGCGCTACTCCCGCATCCCGATGGCGTCGACCGGCCGAGCGCGCAGCGCCAGCCGAGTCGGGACTAGGACGGCTGCCGCGGCCAGCGCCGAGACGGCCGCGACGATCGCCACGTACAGCAAGGGTGGAACATAAGGAATCGGCGATCCGGTCAGGCCCTGGCTGACCGTCGCCAGCGGCAGCAGCGGCACCGCGGTGCCCACCACCACCGCGATCAGGACCACCATCAGCGTTTCCGTGCGCATCATCCGCATCACCTGGCTCGGCGTGGCGCCGACCAGGCGCAGCAGCGCGAACTCCCGGGAGCGCGACAGCGTGGTCATCACCAGGGTGTTCGCGACGGCCACCGCGATGTACCCGAACACCAGCACCAGCGGCATGGCACTGCCGACCAGGCCCGCCGTCGCGCTGTGCTGCTGAGCCGCCGACAGGCCGCCCTTGTCCTGGACGCGCAGGCCCGGATAGCGGTCGCGCAGGGCTCTGAGCTCGTCCAGGACCTGCTCGCGGTCGGCGCCGTCCCGCACCCGGACCAGGACCGAGTCGTACAACTGGCGCGAGCTGTGCTGCAGGATCGTCGCCGCGGGCAGGGTGAGGTCGCCGAAGCCCAGGCCGCGGCGGTAGACGGCGACCACCCGCGGTTCGATCGTCTGGCCGTCGGGCAGGTGGACGCGCACCGTGCGGCCCACGCCGGTGCCCAGCGTGGCGGCCGCGCCGTCGCTGACCGCCGCGGTGCCCTCGGGCAGCTGCTCCAAGGCGCCCGCGGTCACGTCCAGGTCCAGGACCCGGTCCAGCCGGCCGGCCGTCAGGCCCTGGGCCTGGTAGTCGAACACCTCGGGGTCGCCGAGCATCGTGGTGGAGGCGAACAGGCCGACGCGCACCGTGCCGGCCGCGGCCGCCACCCCGGGCAGCCCCTGGACGTAGCCCGGAACCTCGGTGGGCAGGCCGCCGGCCGCGCCGCTGAGCGTGTAGTCGGCGAGGACGCCGGCGCGCGCCTGGTCCTGCGCCGCGGCCGCCGTGGTGGTCGGGATGAACAGTTGGAGCGCGGAGAAGCCGATCGCCAGGATCAGGGGACCGATACCGGCGGCCAGCCGGCGGGCGTTCGCCTGGGTGTTGGCGACGGCCAGGTATCCGAGGTCGCCGAAGCGGCGGCGGAACGGCGCGGCCAGCAACCTGGTCACGCGTGCCACCACCGGCGGCGCCAGCATGAGGAACGCGACCACCATGATCAGACCGCCGCTGGCGGCGCCGGCCACCGCGAAGATGCTGCCGAAGAACAACGGCAGCAGGGACGCGGCCGCACCGAGCACGACAAGCAGGACGCCGATGACGACGCGGGCCCGGCCCAGCCCTGCTTCCTCGCTCTGCGCCTGGGCCAACGCCTCCACCGGCCGGACCGACACCACCCGGCGGGCCACTGCGAACCCCGCCACCTGCGCGGCGATCACCGCGGTGCCGACCGCCGCGACCATGGGGATCGGGCCGTAGGAGAACTCGAAGTCCGGCGGCAGGACGTCGATCACCGACAACGCCCCGCGCAGCGCCTTCGCGGCCAGCACCCCCGGCAGGCACCCGAGCGTCGCGGCGGCCAGGGCGACCACCAGCGCCTCGCCGGCGATCATCGTGTGGATCTGTTTGGGCGTGGCTCCGATCGCGCGCAGCAGGGCCAGCTCGCGCCGCCGCTGGTGCACGCCCAGCGCCAGGGTGCTGCCGACCACCAGCATGGTGATCAGGACGACGGTGCCGCCGAGCGAGCCGGCCAGCTCCTTCAGGCTGCCGCGGGCCGAGGCCACGTCGGGGTTCTCGGCGCTGCTGCGCCCGGCGCCGGTGTGGGAGGAGACGTGCGCGCCCTTGAGCACGGCGTCGACCCGGTCGTCGAGCCGGTCGTCGAGCCGCCCGGCGTCCGGGCCCGGCGCCGCCAGCACCCCGATCGCGCTGACCTGGTCGGTGCGGCCGAACAGGGCCCGGGCCTGGTCGTCGGCGAAGAAGATCGGCGGTGTCCGCAGCGCACCACCCGCGCCGGTGTACTTCACCAGGCCGACGACGGTGTACGTACCGGCCGCGCGCGTGGAGGCGATACGAACATGGTCGCCGACCTTCACCTTCGCGTGGCCGGCGACGGACTGCTCGAGCACAACCTCCCCGGCGCCGCGCGGCTCACGGCCGCTGAGCTCGAACGGGCCGAGCGTGGCGCTGCTCCAGTTCGTCCCGATCGAGACCCGGTCGTCGGCGCCCCGGGCCAGGGCCCCGTCGGCAGCGACGACCTGCGCCGGGAAGGTGAGCACGCCGACCGCCTGAGCGACGCCCTCGGCGTGCGCCACTGTGCCGACCAGCTCGGCCGGGACGTCGACCGCCTCGGTGAGCGCCTTCGTCTTGCTTTTCTTCCCCTCGTGCACAGTGAAGGACTGCTTGCCGGTGACCACGACCGACGCCTTCGCATAGCGCTGCACCGGCACCCCGTCGCCGATGCCGGACTGCAGGATGATGCCGAACGCCGTCAGCAGCACCGAGGCGCCGAGCAGCGCGACGAACGCGCCTGCGAACCCTGCTTTACGTTCCCTGATGGTCGAGATGGCGAGCCGGAACACCGTTCACCACTCTCCCAGCGAGGTCATGCGCTCGGCGATGCGCTCCGGCGTGGGCCCGGTCAGCTCCTGCGCGTACCGGCCGTCGGCGAGGAACACCACGCGGTGCGCGAACGAGGCCGCGACCGGATCGTGGGTCACCATCACCACCGTCTGGCCGAGGTCGTCGACCAGATCGCGCAGCAGTCGCAGCACCTGCTTGGCGGTGCGGGTGTCCAGCGCCCCGGTGGGCTCGTCGGCGAACACCACCTCCGGCCGCGCCGCCAGCGCCCGGGCGATCGCGACCCGCTGCTGTTGGCCGCCGGAGAGCGCGGCCGGTTTGTGGTGCATCCGGTCGGTGAGCCCGACCCGTTCGACCACCTGGTGCAGCCACGGCCAGTCCGGCCGGTGCCCGGCGAGCATCAGCGGCAGTGTGATGTTGTCCGCGACCGACAGCGCCGCCATCAGGTTGTAGGCCTGGAAGACGAAGCCGACCCGCTCGCGCCGCAGGATGGTCAGCTCCACCTCGGTGAGCGAGGCCAGGTCCGTGCCGCCGAGCACCACCGAGCCGGCGTCCGGGCGGTCCAGTCCGGCGGCGCAGTGCAGGAAGGTGCTCTTGCCCGCCCCGGACGGCCCCATGACCGCGGTGAACGAGCCGCGGGCGAAGGCCAGGCTCAGATCGCGCAACGCGTGGACGGTGCCGGCGCCCTTGCCATAGGTCTTGCGGACGCCGTCCATGCGTACCACGTCGCTGATCATCTCCGGCCTCCATCGTTCGCCGTGCCTTGCTGACGATCACGACCGTAGGTTCGCGGCCGGTCGCCGAACCAGGGCGCAGGCTGCCGAACCGATGGTGCAGAAAACTGCCATAGGCGCCGGGACCTGGGGCGTTGGTACAGTGATCGCGATGCTCGCGCACTGGATCCGTCAGACCGCGGTCCGGTTCGCGCCCGCGGCCGCCTACGTTCTGGTCTGCCTCGGTACCGGGCTGGCCGGACTGGTGTTGATCGTCGTGATCGCCGTGACCTGCGCGCTGTGCTTGGCGGGGATCGGTTTCCTGCTGGTGCCAGGGGTTCTGCGGCTGCTGCGTACTTACGCGCAGTTCCACCGCCGCCTCGTCGGGCGGATGCTCGGCACCGAGGTGCGTACGGCTTCGGACCCGGTGGTCCGCACAGATCTGCTGTGGCTGCTCGGCCACAGCATTCCGGGCACCGCCCTGTGCGCACTGGCGCTGGTCGTCTGCGGCCACGCGGTCAACTGGCTCACCGCCCCGGTGTGGTGGCAGCTCCTGCCCTCCCAACGGGACCGGATCATCCTGATCACCGTCGACTCGTGGTGGAAGGCCCTGGCCGCGGCCGTCGTGGGCATCGGCTACGCCTTCGTGGCGATGGCCCTGATGCGGCCGCTGGCGTTGCTTCACGCGCAAGCCTCGCGCTGGCTGCTGACCGCGCTGCCGCGGCCGCGGGCCGGGCTGGCCCAGCGTGTCCGGGAACTGACACTGACCCGGGCCGAGGCTCTGGACGCGCACGGTGCCGAACTGCGCCGGATCGAACGCGACCTGCACGACGGCGCCCAGGCCGACATCGTGGCGGTCTCGCTGCGCCTGGGCATGATCCGGCGGGCGCTGGAGCGCCGCCCGGACCAGGTCCCCGACCTGGTGGACACCGCCCAGCAGCTCGCCGAGCAGGCCCTGGACTCGCTGCGGCTGCTGGTCCGCGGCATCTACCCGCCGGTGCTGGCCGATCGCGGGCTGGTCGAGGCGGTGCGGGCGCTCGCCGCCTTGTGTCCGGTGCCCACCGGCATCGACCTCGGCGAGGCTGCCGAACCCACGCTCCGCGCACCGGCGGCAGCCGAGGCCGCGGCCTACTTCGTGGTCTCCGAGGCGCTGACCAACGTCGCCAAGCACAGCGGTGCACGTACCGCGCTGGTGCGCTTGCGGACCACTGCGGAGGCGATCTCCATCCTGGTTCGGGACGACGGCCACGGCGGTGCCGCCGAGGGTGCCGGAAGCGGGATCACCGGGCTGCGCCGCCGAGTCGCCGCCTTCGACGGAAGCACCGAGCTGTCCAGCCCGCCGGGCGGACCGACCGTGTTGAAAGTGGAGATTCCATGCGGATCCTGATCGCCGAAGACAACGCACTGCTTCGGGAGGGGCTGGCCGCACTGCTCACCAGCGAGGGGCACGAGGTCTGCGCGACCGTCGACCACGGCGACGAGCTGCTGCCGGCGCTGCTCGAACACCGGCCGGAGGTCGCGGTCGTGGACGTGCGGCTGCCGCCGGACTTCCGCGACGAGGGCCTGCGGGCGGTGGTCGAGGCCCGCCGGCAGCTGCCCACGCTGCCGGTCCTGGTGCTCTCGCAGTACGTTGAGCGTACCTATGCCGCCGAACTGCTCGCGCACAGTGCCACTGGCGTCGGCTACCTGCTGAAGGACCGTGTCGGTCGCGCAGAGCAGTTCCTGGAGGCCCTGCAACTGGTCGCCGATGGCGGCACGGTCATGGACCCCGAGGTCATCTCCCAGCTGATGGCCCGCCGGGCAGGCGAGGACCCGCTGGCCACGCTGACCCAGCGCGAGCGCGAGGTGCTGGCGTTGATGGCCGAGGGCCGCAACAACAGCACGATCGCCGAGCTGTTGTTCATCACGGAGAGCTCGGTGAACAAGCACATCGGGAGCATCTTCGCCAAGCTCGGCATGCCGACGCCGGAGAGCGGGAACCGGCGGGTGCTGGCGGTGCTGACGTATCTGCGGTCCTGAGCCGGCCTTGAACGCAGCTGTTCCCTGGTGCAGAAAACTGCACCAGGGAACGGGAGGCAGCGCCGATGTGATGGCGCGCGCCCCGCTCGAGGATGGGATCAGCGACGGCCGCAGCCGTCGCGATCCCTTTCCCCAGCAGCGCGAAGGAGCACCCTCATGTCCGGTTCGACCGGCTGGAAGCCGCCCAAAGAACGCCCGATGTGGCCCTACGTGGTCTTGGCGGTCGTCATCGTCGGCGTGGCCATCAACGTGTTCCTCACCGTCTGACCCGCTTCGGACATCCGATCCGGATCAGACGCTCGGGTACTCGTAGAACCCGCGCCCGGCCTTGCGCCCCAGGCGTCCGGCCTCGACCATGCGCAGCAGCAGCGCCGGCGGGGTGTACAGGGGCTCCTTGAACTCCTCGTACATCGCCTCGGCGGCGAGCTTGACGGTGTCCAGGCCGATCAGGTCGGACAGCGCCAGCGGGCCCATCGGGTGCGCGCAGCCCAGGACCATGCCCGAGTCGATGTCCTCGGCCGAGGCGAAGCCGCCCTCGGCCATCCGGATCGCGGCCAGCAGGTAGGGGATGAGCAGGGAGTTCACCACGAACCCGGCGCGGTCCTGGGCGACCACGGCCTGCTTGCCCAGCTGCTCGACGAACGCCACGGCCCGGGCCTTGGTGTCCTCGCTGGTGGCCAGCGACGGGATGACCTCGACCAGCTTCAGCACCGGGACCGGGTTGAAGAAGTGGACGCCGACCACGTTGTGCGGCCGGGCGGTGGCCGTGCCCAGGCGCATGATCGGGATGGAGGAGGTGTTGGAGGCCAGGATGGCGTCCTCGGGCAGGATCAGGTCCAGCTTGGCCAGCACGGCGGTCTTGACGGCCTCGACCTCCACGACGGCCTCGACCGCCAGCTGCCGGTCGGCGAACTCCTGCAGGTCCTCGGTGAAGCGGATCCGGCCCAGCGCCGCCTCGGCGTCGGCCTCGCTCATCTTGCCCGCCTTGACCGCGCGCTTGAGGGAGACCGCGATGCGGTCGCGCCCGCGCTTGAGGCCCTCGGCGTTCTCGTCGGCGACGATCACGTCCAGCCCGCTGCGTGCGCAGACCTCCGCGATGCCCGACCCCATCTGGCCGACGCCGACCACTCCGACTCGTTCGATCACCGATGTGCCTCCGGTTCAGGTGTTGCGGCTCATGCTGCACTTGTGGTGCGTACCACAGGGTATCGGTGGCACCCGGTGTGGATAATCAAGGGTACCCAGTACCTTCACCCCTAGGAGCGCGCCATGGCCGCCGACTTCGACCTGTTCAAGGTCTCCGAGGAGCACGACCTGCTGCGTGAGGCGGTCCGCTCGCTGTGCGAGGAGAAGATCGCCCCCTTCGCCGCGGACGTCGACGAGCAGGCCCGCTTCCCCCAGGAGGCCCTGGACGCCCTGGTCTCCTCGGACCTGGCGGCCGTCCACGTCGCCGAGCAGTACGGCGGCCAGGGTGCGGACGCGCTGGCCACCTGCATCGTGATCGAGGAGGTCGCCCGCGTATGCGCCAGCTCCTCCCTGATCCCGGCGGTGAACAAGCTGGGCTCGATGCCGGTGATCCTGTCCGGCAGCGAGGAGCTGAAGCAGAAGTACCTGACCCCCCTGGCCGCGGGCAGCGCGATGTTCTCCTACTGCCTGTCCGAGCCCGACGCCGGCTCCGACGCCGCGGGCATGAAGACCCGCGCCGACCGTGACGGGGATCACTACGTCCTCAACGGCGTGAAGCGCTGGATCACCAACGCCGGCGTCTCGGAGTTCTACACGGTGATGGCCGTCACCGACCCCACAGCCCGCTCCAAGGGCATCTCGGCCTTCGTGGTGGAGAAGGGCGACGAAGGCGTGTCCTTCGGCGCCCCGGAGAAGAAGCTGGGCATCAAGGGCTCCCCGACCCGCGAGGTCTACTTCGACAACGTCCGCATCCCGGCCGACCGCATGATCGGCGCCGAGGGCACCGGCTTCGCCACCGCGATGCGCACCCTGGACCACACCCGCGTCACCATCGCGGCGCAGGCCCTGGGCATCGCACAGGGCGCGCTGGACTACGCGTCGAACTACATCAAGGAGCGCAAGCAGTTCGGCAAGCCGATCGCCGACTTCCAGGGCATCCAGTTCATGCTCGCGGACATGGCGATGAAGCTGACCGCGGCGCGCCAGCTGACGTACACGGCCGCGGCGAAGTCCGAGCGCGGCGACGGCGACCTGACGTACTTCGGCGCGGCGGCGAAGTGCTTCGCCTCGGACGTGGCGATGGAGATCACGGTCGACGCGGTGCAGCTGCTCGGCGGGTACGGCTACACGAAGGACTACCCGCTGGAGCGGATGATGCGGGACGCGAAGATCACGCAGATCTACGAGGGTACGAACCAGGTGCAGCGGATTGTTATGGCCCGGCAGGTGCTGGGCGGGGTGAGCATCTAGGTCACAGGCTTGATCGCTGGAAACGGTACCGGCCGCCGCACTCGCTGGAGTGCGGCGGCCGGTGGCTTGTTCCGTGGCTGTTCCGTGAGAACTACGGCAGAGGACCATCAACGACGGAACAGATCAGGAGACATCCCGGCGCTCCCAGGTTCGCGGGAGCTTCGGGAGACTGATGAGTGCATCGATGCCGAGATGCTCCTTCAAGAGAGCTTTCAGCTCGCGGGCGTCGATCAGCTGCATCCGTCCGGTGCGCGTTGCGAAGTCCCGGCTCGCCTTGCCGAACCAGGAGGTTGTCACGAGGATCCCCTTGGCGGCGTTCATGTCGTTCATCACGCCCGCCAGAGCGCGGACGTCGTTGACCGGTACCGCGTCCTTGTAGCGCTTGGCCTGGATGACACATACGCGGCTGGATGTATCAGGCTTCTGTCGCCTGCGCCTGATTCTGCTTCCGGTAGTGCTCCCGCCAGATCAGCCGGTACACCGGCAGCACCCGCGGTACCGACCGCAGGCCGGGGATGAACGGCAGGAACAGCAA